>NZ_JACEGK010000110.1:0-16978 GCF_056859195.1 Streptomyces sp. NH27 | reverse complement strand
CCCACCCCCCACCACCGGGGTGTGGTGACGTCAGGACGTGGTGTAGAGGTGGTTGACCTGGTCCGCAGTCAGCGCCGCGGGGTAGGTGCGGACGTCGGCGATGGAGCCGGGCCACTGGTTGTACAGGTCGGTGCTGTTGATGACGACGTTGGTGCCGATGTTGAGGTGGCCGGCCGGGGCGTAGACAGGGGTGGTGTTGCGGGCCGCGGTGTCGGAGGCGACGCCGTTGACGTACAGGGTCTGGATGCCGGTGTCGACGTCGTAGACGCCGGTGAGCAGGGTCCAGACGCCGGTGCTGGGCAGTTGCTCGGTCCCCGAGGCGTCTCGGGTGCCGCCGATGGCGGCCGGCAGCTTGGCTCCGGTGGCCGCGTCGCTGGTGACGGTCTGGAAGTACCAGGAGTGGGTGGGCGCTTGGTAGCCGAGGTAGAACGCCTGGTGGTTGACGGTTCCCTGGCTGACCGCGGTGACGGTGACCGCTGTGGAGTCGACCTTGACCCAGGCGGAGACGGTGTAGCTCCGGGAGGTGTCGAGCGCGGCGTGCTGGGACTGGAGGTAGCTGGTGCTGCCGTCGAAGGTGGCTGCGGACGACGCCGCGCCTGTGTGGTCGGGTTGCCAGCCGGTGCTGCCGTGCGCGGTGGCGGGGTTGATGGTGGCGGTGTCGGCGAGAGTGCTCTTCAGCGACCACTGGTCGGCCGCGCCGGCGGTGCTGCCGATGGTGCTGTCGGTGGCGAAGCCGGTGACCGAGCTGTTGGCGGTTCCGTCGCTGGTGCGCCCGGCGCGGACGGACAGCGATCCGGTGGGCGTGACCGACCAGAGGTCGGGGATGCCGTCTCCGGTGAGGTCGCCGTCGGAGCCGCTGACGGGGGCGGTGGCGGCGGTGAGGGTGCCGATCTTGGTGGGAGTGCTCATGCCGGTGACCGTGGGCACGGGGGCGTCGAGCGGGAATCCGTTGGCGTCGGTGTCGGTCGTGCCGGTGGTGAGCGTGTAGGCGTCGATCTCGCCCGTGGTGCGGTTGCGGGTCCACAGACCGGGCTTGCCGCTGTCCGTCCAGTCGCCGGGTGAGACGAGGTCCCAGTCCTTCCAGCCCTGGGACGAGAGCGGGATGGGCGCTCCGAGGACGCCGTCGCTCACCGTCGGGAAGAACCACAGCGAAGCGTCGCCGCCGTTGCTCTCCACGGTGACCAGGCCGGTGCGGTTGCCGAAGTGGCCCGCGTCGAGTACCTGGCTGGAGGCGTCGCCGACCGAGGCGACCTGGAGGGTGGCGGACCAGTCGCTGGCGTAGCCGGTGCAGGTGGCACAGGCCGGCCGGCGGATCTGCTGGAGCTTGTCGAAGCGGCCGTCGGTGCCGGTGTTGCCGGGGTTGTAGTAGAAGTCGAGGGTGGGCGAGCCCGGCTTGTGGACGATCAGGTCGTCGACGTTCAGGCCGCCGCGCATGCTGCCGCGGTGGGTGATCTGGTAGTTCTGCCAGGTGTCGCCGGCCGGGGAGTCGCTCTGCTTGGCGGAGAGGCTGACGGCGGGGTTGGTGGCCTGGGTGTTGCCGGGGACGGTGTGGGCGTAGAGGTTGCCGTCGCTGCCGGGCGCCACGATGTCAGGGGAACCGTCGCCGGTGGTGTCGCCGAAGACCGGTGCGGGGCCGTGCGGGTTCCAGGGGACGTAGAAGGCGTAGGCGACGATGCCGGAGTAGTTGCCGGCGTTGTCCTCGGACTGGGCGTAGAGGATGTTCGTGCCCCAGTGGCTGGGGGAGACGGCCAGACCCGACGAGGAGCTGGGCAGGTTGGCGCCGCACTGCCAGCTCGTGTCGCCGAGGGTCGGGTCGAAGCTCCAGCGCATGCAGGCCAGGCCGGACGCGGTGCCGCTGGAGGGAGCCGGATCGGCCGCGGTGAAGGGCACCCGGCCCTTGCCGCCGGCGAAGACACCGGTGGTCTGGCCGTTGCCGGCCGGGGGAAAGGTGTCGGGGAGCTGGTCGGCCCGGAGTTGGGTGGGCGCCTTGGGCACGGTCAGCGTCGGCGCGGTGAAGTCGGCGCGGAAGTGGCAGTGCCCGGCCGGCGCGGGGCTGGAGGAGAGGATGCCGTCATTGGCGCGGACATCCCATCCGTAGGCGTGGCCGTCGATGATCTTGCTGCTGGCCACGGTGTAGGTCACGGTGCTGCCCGAGGAGGCGTAGCCGCTGCTGTAGCCGGCCGCGATCTGCTTGTTGTCCTGGTTCTCGTCCCAGAAGTTGAAGTAGCCGCGTACCGGTTGGGCGGGGCTGGTGGGGGAGCTGACCTTGGCCTTCATGACGAGGCCGGGACTGCCGGGGTTGCTGAGGAAGTCCTTGGTCGTCGGGTTCGCCGTGGCGTCGCACGCCTGGGTGGTGCCGGCCGAGGCGGTGCGAGGTGTCGGTGTCGAGGTCTCGCCGCTGGGCAGGTTGGGGGTCGCGTCGTAGGTGACGGTGAGCGTGGCCTTGTTCGACAGGCGCTTGAGGCCGTTCGCGTTGGACTCGTTGCCGTGGATGCCGAAGGTCAGGACGGAGTTGTTCGCGCTGAGGCTGCTGTTGACGGCGGTGGCGGCGTTGTAGGAGAAGCTGACGTTGCCGCCGCATCCGGACGAGCCGGTTCCGCCGACGCCGACCGAGCCGATCGAGGTGCCGCCCGGCTGGTTGCCCCAGCGGGTGTTGTGATCGATCGCGGTGTGGGAGTAGAAGGCTTCGAGGGAGTACTTGTTGGTGCAGGACCAGTCCGCGGAATAGGTCTGGGTGAGCTTGAGCGTGGCCGTACCGATCTTGTCGGCAGCCGAGTTCAGGCCGCCGACTTTGAACTGGTAGTAGGTGCGCTCCTTGTCGGAGGGGCTACAGCTCCCGCCGTCGGGGTAGGTGCCGCAGACGCCGACGCCGGGTTGGCCGGAGTGCGAGCTGCCGTACTGGCCGAAGTTGTCGCTGCTGGTGTGCGCGGACTGGGTCCAGGTCCAGGTCGGGTCGCCGGCCTTCCACGGCAGGTAGGACGGGTCGATGTAGACCGGGTAGTGGGTGTTGGTCCCGTGCAGTACGTCCGTGTCCGGGGTCAGGCTCACGCTGTCCCCGCTGACGCTGACCGGGATCGAGGCCACTTGCGCCCCGGTACCGGGGCCCTCGGACGTACTCGGGTCCACCCCGCCGTCTGTGTCGGCGGGGGCGTCGTCCGCTTTCGACGCGGAGTTGGGGGCTTCGTGCGAGGACGAAGCCGGGGACTTCGCCGACGACGGCGTGGCATCGTCCGTGCTCGAGTCCCACATCACCGGTGTGGGAGCGACGAACAGGGCGGCTCCGGTGTCGTCCACCGCCTGGAGGCCGCCCTGGCCGTCGTCCTGCATCGTCAGCCCGTCTCCGCTGGTGGTCAGGCGGAGCGACGCGAGCGCCGGATCGGCCGCGGCGGCGGCGGTCTTCACTTCCAGGACCTCGTCGATACCGCCGAGTTCCGTGGCCCGGACGTCGAGATCCACGTCCGGCAGGACATTCGGGTACGTCGCCGTGGCGCCGTCGACGACGGGTGCCGGCAGGGCGAACGGCATGGTGATGGACAGCGTCCTGCCGCTGGGGCTGGTGAGCGTGGCGAGTGGTCCGGTGCCTCCGCCCGACATCGTGACTGCGTTCAGCGGCGCCTTGGCCGCAAGCGTGCCGTCGCTGTTGGTCTTCAGGCTCGCGTCGGGCGTCACCCATGAGTCGCCCTGCTGAACCCGCGTCGGAGCGGCCGTGCTCTCCTGCGTGAGCGTGCCGTCCGGATTGGCCGTGGTCTGCGAGTACGGAGTGGTCAGCGCGTCGACGACGACGGGCTGACCGGTCGCCGCCGCCCGGTCCATGGCCTGGTCCTCCGGCGTCGCGTCCGGCGGCAGCGGACTGGTGTAACCGTCGCTCGCCCCCGGATCGGACGCACCGTCAGCCACCGCGGGACCGGTACTGGTCAGCAGCGCGGTGCTCGCGAGCGTCAGGGCCAGCAGACCACCGACAACTCGACCCTGCCTGCGCGGTCCTCTGCTTCGGCTTCTCCCAGAACGCGGGCGTGCGGACATGACGTATCCCCCCACAAGGTTTCCTCTCCCCCTCCTGCGGCTTTCGAACGAACAACCGCATGGTCGCCGCACAGTAGCCGGGGGTGCGCCCGAAGAGTCAACCTCGTGGATCCGAATAGTGCTGACACGAGCCGATCATCCCGTGTGTGAAAAGTGAAGTTGGTAAAGAAAGCGTCAAGGAAGATCGACTGGCCGTTCACAACTGTGCATGTGCACTTAGCTTCGGTCCGTCTGTGATCGCCGACCGGACAGACGGCGGCGGACTGGCGAGGGGGGTCTCGTGGGGGTTTGGGGACGCACGCGTTCGTATCGGCGCGGGCATCGGCGTATGTGGGTGGGGACGGCCACGGTGCTGGCCGTGACCGCCGCTCTGCTCGGTCAGATGTCGACCGAGTCCACTGCCAACGGCGCCGATCCGGCGAAGATCTGGTCGCCACCGGACACGCCCTTGCCGCATACCGCGTCGGTCGGCGGCCAGGACGCCCCCGGCGCGAGCCCGGCCCCTTCGGCAGCGCCACGCCAGTGGGCCGGGCCGGCGAAGGTCTCCACGGCGAGCGGCACCGCGACGGTGTCGCTCGCGGCGGCGCCCGCTTCCGGCACGGCAAAACCGTCAAGGGCGGGGAAGCTGCCGGTCTGGCTTGCCACCACCGGCAAGTCCGCGCAGCCGAAGTCGGGCGCTTCGAAGCTCGCCGGTTCCGCGTCCTCCGGACCGGTGTCCATCAAGGCGCGCACCCTCTCGCAGTCGGCCGCCGCCGCGACGGGTGTGCACGGCCCCGTGCTGTCGCTGGGGCGGGCGGCGTCCGGCGCGGCGGTCAACGTCCAGGTGGGGGTGGACGTCAGCAGCCTGGACGCGCGGTTCGGCGGCGACGCCGCGTCCCGTTCGCACCTGGTGACGCTGCCCGCGTGCGCGCTGACGACTCCCGACGCGAAGGGCTGCCGGGCCGAGACTCCGGTGCCCTCCCACTACGACCCGGCCACGCACCGGCTGGTGGCCGATGTGGCGGTGCCCGCTGCGACCGCCGCCGGTACACAGGCGCAGCAGCTCATCATCGCCGCGGACACCACGCCCAGTGGTGATGGCGGCAACTACGCCGCCACCGATCTGAACCCGAGCTCGGCCTGGACCGCGGGTTCCTCCAGCGGCGGTTTCGACTACGGCTATCCGATCCAGGTGCCACCGTCGATCGGGGGCGACGCGCCCGTGGTGGACCTGTCCTACGACTCGAGCTCCCAGGACGGGTTGACGTCGTCGACGAATTCCCAGGCGTCGTGGATCGGTGACGGATGGAGCTACCAACCGGGCTACGTCGAGCGGTCCTACGAGTCGTGCGACACGGACGGTCTCGCGCATTCCGGGGACCTGTGCTGGGACGGCAACGTCGTTTCGCTGTCGCTGGGCGGCCAGTCCAGTGAGGTGGTGCGCGACGACAAGACCGGTGCGTGGCGACTGAAGGACGACGACGGCTCGAAGGTCGAGTTCCTGACCGGGGCGTCGAACGGCACCTACAACGGCGAGTACGTCAAGGTCAGCACGACTTCGGGGACGACGTACTACTTCGGGCTGAACCACCTTCCGGGCGGGGACGGCACGGACCCGGCGGCCAACTCCGCCTGGACGGAGCCGGTGTACTCGCCGAAGGCGGGCGACCCCTGCTACGACGCGGGCAAGGGCAACGCGTCCTGGTGCCAGATGGGCTGGCGCTACAACCTGGACTACGCGGTCGACCCGCTCGGCAACCTGATCACGTACACGTATCGGGCCGAGACGAACTACTACGAGCGCGGCGCCGGCCAGAACAAGGGGACGGGCACGCTGACCTCGTACACGCGTGGTGGCGCGCTGACGACGATCGCGTACGGGCAGCGGTTGTCGGACCAGGTCGCGGCGAAGGGCGCGCTGAAGTCCGCCGCCCGCGTGGTGTTCACGCCGACCCCGGAGGGCCGCTGCTCGACCGCGGGCGGCTTCAAGTGCGACGGCGCGACGCTGGGGACATCGAACGCCGCGCACTGGCCGGACGTGCCCTACGACGAGAACTGCGCCAAGGGCAGCACCACTTGCAAGAACTTCGGGCCGACCTTCTGGACCACGACACGTCTGGCGTCGATCAACACGCAGATCGCCTCGAACGGCGCGTGGAAGGACGTCGACAGCTACGCGCTGGCGCACAGCTACCCGGACCCGAAGGACGGCAACAAGCCCGCGATGTGGCTGGACTCGATCGTGCGCACCGGCAAGGACGGCACCGCCCTGTCCCTGCCGCCGGTCACCTTCACCCCCGTCGAACTGGCCAACCGGGTCGACGGCACCGACCTGGTGCCCGCCCCCACGATCTTCAACCGGCCGCGCATCCAGAAGATCACCACCGAGACCGGTGAGCAGATCCAGGTCGACTACCGGCTCCCGGCCTGCTCGCGGATCAACAACAAGATGCCGGCGTCGGCGGCGACCGACACCATGGCCTGCTACAACGTCAAATGGTCTCCGCCGGGTTCCGTGTACGGGGCCGACCCGGAGTCGGACTGGTTCAGCCGCTACCAGGTGGACTCGGTCACCGAGAACGATCCCGTCGCCCACTCCCCGTCGGTGACCACCGCCTACGACTACGGGCCGGCCGCGTGGCACTACGACGACAGCGACGTCGTCGACCCCAAGACCCGTACCTGGGACGACTTCCGCGGCTACGGATGGGTGACGGAGACCACCGGGTCCGGGACCGACGGGCCGAAGTCGCAGACGAAGACGGTCTACCTGCAAGGCATGGACGGCGACCGGAACGCCTCCGGCGGTTCGCGGTCGGTGAAGGTCGCCGACTCCCTCGGTGACAAGGTCACCGACTCGGACTGGCTGGCCGGCCAGACGCTGGAGACGGACACCTACGACAAGGCCGGCGGCACCGCCACCAGTTACGACGTCACCACCAGCTCGGGCGAGGTGACCACGGCGACGCGTTCGCGTGGGGCCGACCTTCCCGCTCTCGTCGCCCGTTACGCCGGGACCACTGAGGTGGAGACCGCCCGGGCGCTGAAGAAGGACGGCTCCTGGAGCACGCTCACCACCACCACGAAGACCGACCCGGACCACGCCAACCGCGAGACGAGCGTGGAGACGGACGCCGACGGCGTGCCGGCCACATGCGAGCGCACCTCGTACGCGACCAGCACGAACGCCATGCTCACCGACCTGGTGGACCAGTCCCTGACGATATCCGGGGCCGGTTCGTGCACGGCGACACCGACGACCGCCAACACGGTCACCGGCTCGCGCACGCTCTACGACGGCAAGCCGTACGGGCAGGCAGGAGCCGTCGGCGAGGCGACATCCGTGCAGTCGCTGGACCACTACGACAGCTCCGGCGCGGCCGTCTACGCGACGACCGCCGGCACCGGATACGACACCTACGGCCGGACGGTCTCCGCGACGGACCCGAACGCGACCGACGCGCAGCACCCGAACGGTGCCACGACCACCACGGTCTACACCTCGGCCCGGACCGGTGAACTGCCCACTTCCATCACGGTGACCAGCCCGGTCCCGGGCAGCACCTCCACCTGGCCGACCACCACGAACGAGGACCCCGCACGGGCGTTGGAGACATCCGCCGTCGACGTCAACGGGCGGACCGTCACCGAGCAGTACGACGCCCTGGGGCGCCTGACCAAGCTGTGGCGGCCAGGACGGACCACCTCGCAGGACCCCAACACCGTGTACGCGTACGCGCTGAACGGCAGCAGCGCCCCGTCGACCGTCACCACCTCGACGCTGATGGGCGACGGCCCGGTGTACGTGAAGTCGGTGCAGATCTTCGACGGGTTCGGGCGCGACCGTCAGGTCCAGGCCACCCCGGGCATCTCCGCCTATCACGGCAGGGTGATCAGCGACACGCTCTACGACTCGCAGGGGCGCGCCGCCGAGACCCGTTCGCCGTACTACGACGACTCCGCGGCGCCGGTCGGCACCCTGTGGTCGCCGGACGAGGCCGAGGTGCCCGGTGAGACGGCCACCGTCTACGACGGCCAAGGGCGCGCCACGGCTTCCGTGTTCTCCGCCTACGCGCAGGAGCAATGGCGCAGCACCACCGCCTACCCGGGCGCGGACGAGACCGACGTGACCCCGGCGCATGGCGGCACGCCGAGCACCACGATCACCGACGCACTCGGTCGCACCAGCCAGGTCTGGCAGTACAAGACCACCACGCCGACCGGCAAGGCGTCGGACGCGGACGTCACCTCGTACACCTACACCCCGGCCGGCAGCCCGCTGACGCGAGTCGACGCGACCGCGAAGGACACCTGGAGCTACGGGTACGACCTGCGGGGTCGGCAGACCAGCACGTCCGACCCGGACACCGGCGTCACCACGCAGACGTACAACGCCGACGGACAGGTCTCCACCGTCACCGACGCACGCAAGGTCACGCTCTCCTACGACTACGACCTGCTCGGCCGGAAGACCGCCGACTACAGCACCGCCGCTCCGGGCGCCACCAAGGTCCCGCAGGCCGCCTGGACGTATGACACGGTTTCCGGCGCCAAGGGTCAGCCGGCCAAGGCGATGCGCTACCTCGGCGGTGACACCGCGCACCCCTACACGACCGAGACCACCGCCTACGACATCGGCTACCGTCCGACCGCGACCCAGACCACCATCCCCTCCACCGAGGGGGCGCTGGCCGGAACCTACAAGAACCAGGCCGTCTATGACCCGATCACCGGGTCCCTGGACACCTCCTACACCAGCGCCCGCGGCAACCTGCCGGCCGAGACCGTCAGTTACGGCTACGACGTCGACGGTCCGCTGCTCAGCTACGGCTCCTCCGGCACCGAGTACGACCTGTCGACGGACTACGACGCGTTCGGCCGCCCCATCCGCACCACGGTCAACCCGTGGGGCACCGAGATCGTCGCCACGGACAACTACGACCTGTCCACCGGCGATCTGCTCTCGACGTACATCGACAAGCAGACGTCGACGAACGGCGCGGTGCAGCAGACCGACTACACGCGCAACGCGTCCGGGCAGATCACCTCCATCCAGAACATCGCGGACAACACGCCGTCCCTGACCGATCTGCAGTGCTACGGCTACGACTACCTCGGCCGGCTCACCTCGGCGTGGACGGACACCGGCGTCACCACCACCGCGGGGCAGCCGTCCGTACCGAACATCGGCGGCTGCGCGAACGCGACGCCTACCAGCGGCGCCGCCTCGGGCAAGAGCACGGTCGGCGGCCCGGCGCCGTACTGGACGTCGTACGCCTACGACGCGACCGGCAACCGCACCGGCGAGGTCCAGCACGACATCACCGGTGACACCGCCAAGGACATCGCCACCACGCAGAAGTTCGCCCCGGCCGGGCAGAACAACACGCCCACCGCCGCCGCGAACACCGGCGGCGGCACCGGCGGCCCGCACGCGCTGATCTCCACCAGCAGCACCGGGCCGGGCAACCCGGGCGCGACGTCCTACCAGTACGACGCGATCGGCGACACCACCGCGGTCACCGACACCTCCGGCACCACCACGCTGACCTGGGGCCCCGAGGACGAACTCGAGTCCCTGTCCAAGACCGGCACCGACGGCGCCACCACCTACGTCTACGACGCCGACGGCAACCAGCTCATCCGCCACAACCCGGGCATCGACACCCTCAACCTCGGCGCCGACGAACTCACCTTCACCACCGCCACCGACGCGGTGACCGACACCCGCACCTACAGCCTGCCCAACGGGCTGACCGCCGTGCGCCAGGCGCCCGGCTCGAACAACCTCACCTGGCAGTCCGCCGACCAGAACGGCACCGCCACGCTCGCCCTCGACGCCGGCACGCTGGCCGAGACCCGCCGCCCCGTTGACCCGTTCGGCGTGCCGCGTGGTACCCAGCCCACGAGTTGGGCGGGCGACCACGGCTTCGTCGGCGGCACCCAGGACGACTCCACCGGTCTGACCAACCTCGGCGCCCGCGAGTACCAGCCGCAGACCGGCCGCTTCCTCAACCCCGACCCCCTGCTCGACCCGTCCCAGCCCCAGCAGTGGAACGGCTACGCCTACAGCTTCAACAACCCGGTCAACCTCTCCGACCCGCTCGGCACCGACCCGCCCGGGACGCAGAACTCGTGCTCCTACGACCTGGACAACTGCTCCAAGTCGCAGTGCAAACACGTGACCAATGTGCCCTGCGGCAAGAAGCACAAGGTTGTCGTCTCAGCCCCGGGCAGGGGCGGCGGCCTCACCGTCGGCTACAGCAGCCACTACCACCGACCCACGCTCGACGGCATCCGCGTCCCGACCAAGAAGGAACTGGTCGCCCGGTTCGCGACACGACCGACCGACAGCTACGGAGAGCTCGTCTCCCGGTGGATCGTCGAATCCTGCTCGGGCATGACCGCGGGTACGACATGGGTGCCGTTCTGCAAGGACGCCGACGCGGGTGGGCTCCTGCCGGCCCGGGGAGACGACCCGTTCGGCGTCAAGGACGGCTACCACTGCGTCAGTTCGGGCAAGGACTGCGGGAAGTTCGCGATCGATCTGGTGGCGGACGCGCTGTCGTTCATCCCCGGGGTGGGGGAGGCGGATGCCGCCGCCACCGAGGCGCGCGCGGCGGCGAGGGCCGGCGAGAACCTTGGCAAGGACGGTGCCGAGGGCGCGCTCAGGGGACTTGAGGACGGCTGCAAGGCGCTCAACAGCTTCCCCGGCGACACGAAAGTGCTCACCGGGGACGGCACGACGTCCGAACCCATCGAGGACGTCAAGGTCGGCGACACCGTACTGGCCACCAGCCCGCTGACCGGTCAGACCAGGCCGGAAAAGGTGCAGGCGGTCATCAAGACCCTCACCGACACCGACTTCACGGACCTCACTCTCGCCGACGGCAAGGCGGCCACGAAACCGACCACGACACCGGCCACGAAGCTCACCTCGACCCAGCACCACCCGTACTGGGACGTCACCCGCCACCGCTGGATCGACGCCACCGACCTTCACCCGGGCGACGCCCTCCGCCTCCCCAACGGCCACACCGCCCGCATCGCCGACGTCCGCGACTACACCGGCCACATCGTCACGTACAACCTGACGGTCACCGACCTGCACACGTACTATGTGCTGGCGGGGGCTACGCCGGTCCTGGTTCACAATGATGGCGGCGAGCCTGTCACCGATGACTTCAACCGGGCGCGGAATCAGGCTTTGGACTGGCTGAGTTCTCGCGGATTCAAAGCTGAAAAAGTGACGCTGGGCAAGTTCGGGACGATCAAAGGTAAGCCCGTCGGCATGCAGACAGCTAACGGCAAGACGGGATTCCGGATCGAATTCGATGATCGAAGTGGGGCTCACATCAACGTGTGGGCCGGCAAAGAGAAGGGGCCGCATTTTCAGTTCAATGCCACTGAGACGACCGTAACTAAGCTTCAGGGTCTGCACGGATGCGGTTGATGGAGGAATGTTTTGTCTGGTGATTACTGGGAAGACGAGGTCTTTTCCATGCCGCCTCTAGGTGCCCTGAGGAAGACAAGCGCGTCAGATGTATTCGACTGGCTGGAGCTCCAGTTCCCTTTCGCGGGAGGGAAGATCGATTGGCGTCGTGTGGGCGGGGGGCACAAGCATTGGAAACTCGACAACGAGCATCTGCTCGCAGCGAGTGCATCCA
Source organism: Streptomyces sp. NH27 (assembly GCF_056859195.1). Taxonomy (NCBI): domain Bacteria; kingdom Bacillati; phylum Actinomycetota; class Actinomycetes; order Kitasatosporales; family Streptomycetaceae; genus Streptomyces; species Streptomyces sp. NH27. The sequence goes on along the minus strand of NZ_JACEGK010000110.1, from coordinate 5,309 downwards.
GGGAAATCTGTGCACGAATCAAGCCAGGCTGTGTAGTTGAGCATGTGGGAGACGGGCTTTCGCCCTACGGCGTGCTTTTTACTGGGAGCGAAGCCGCTTCGGTTACGGCTGCACTTCTTGAGGTGCCGGAGCAACACTACTTCCTCGCAGAGGATCGAGCGTGGATAGTGGTGGTCTCTTTCGAAGGTGACTTGGATGTTTTGGATCGAGTCGTCACTTAGTTAAGCTCCGGGAGGTAATCGAGGTGAGGTGCGTCAAGGTCGCATGGGAACACGACTTTGCCGACGATCCCGTGCGTATCTCAGCGAGTTTGGTGATGATGGTTACGAGACTCGGAAGGTGCAGTTCTATCGGGATGGTCGGTCCGAGTGGGCCGATGAAAATCACGAAACTGCGAACGTAGGGCTCTCGGAGAGTCCATTTCCGTCACTCGAAGAAATCTCCAGTCAGGAAGAATTCGGCGCTGAAGTGGTCGATTCGGAAGAGTTTGAGAGTACATGGATTGAGGCGCGGATCGATTCTTGACGGGTTTGTGATTCGCCACTCAGAGTGCTTGGAGTCGTAAAGTTCGCGGCTTTCATTCTGAGCCAAATGCCTCTGGGGCCCACCGCCATCCGGTGGGCCCCAGAGGCATTTGACGGCAACGCTGACGGCAACGTCAGCGGACGACGGCTGCGGTGGGCGGGTCGTCTGGGGCGTCGGCCTGGCTGAGGATGCTGCCGAGGGTGTCGATGGCCTGGCGCTGGAGGCGGAGTCGGACGTGGGCGTAGACGCCGGCGGTGACGCCGACGTGGGCGTGGCCGAGGAGTTCTCTGATGACGACGAGATCGACGCCCTGTTCCAGGAGCAGAGTGGCGGTCGAGTGCCGGAGATCGTGGAAGCGGATCGTCCGGAGTCCTGCGCTGCGGAGGAGGCGGCGGAAGCGGCGGGTGAGGTTGGTGGGGTCGAGTGGCCTGCCCTTCGGGGTGGTGAAGACGAGCCCGTTGTCCGTCCAGCCCGTTCCGGCCGCCGGGCGCTCTTCCTGCTGCCGTTCCTGATGGATCTTGAGGGAGCTGAGGCATTCGGTAGGGAGGGCGATGCGGCGCTCGGAGGCCAGGGTCTTGGTGTTCAGGACGGTCAGACCCTGGCTGCGGGTGCGTTGGAGGGTGCGGCGGATGCTGGCGGTTGCGCCGGCCAGGTCGAGGTCTTCCCAGCGCAGGCCGAGGAGTTCGCCCTTGCGCAGCCCGGTGCGCAGGGCGAGTTCGTAAAGGGCGTGAAGCCGGTCGCCGTTGGCCGCGTGGAGGAGTCGTCGGGCTTCGGCGGCGGTGAGGGGCTGGAAACGCCTGGGGCGTGGCGTGGTCGTCTTGACGTTCCGGGCGACGTTGCGCGGGATCTCCTCCTCGCGCACCGCGTGCTCCAGGGCGGACTTGAGCACGGCGTGGACGTACGTCACGGTCAGCGGCGAGAGCCGCTTTCCGCAGCACTGCCCGATGGCGCAGCAGGACCGCCGGTGGGTGTCGCGTCCCTGGGCGCAGCACTGGCAGGTGGTGCGGAGTCCGTCGAGGAAGGTGCGGACGTCGCGGGTGGTGAGCCGGGCGAGCTTCTTGGCGCCGGGGCCGGGATTGAGGTGGAGACGCATGGAGGCCGCGTAGCGGATGTGGGTGTTCTCCCGCAGGTGGTGAACGGCGACGCCGTCCAGCCAGTACGCGAGATAGGCGCTCACAGTGCTGTCGGCTGCGGCGATGGGGAGGCCGCGGTTGCTGGCGGCGATCTTCTCGGTGAGCTTGGCCATCGCGTCTTTACGGGTGATGCCGTAGACGCGGACGCGCCTGCGGGTGTTGCCTGGGGCGAGGACGTATCCGGCAGCTTCCCATCGTCCGTCCTTGCGCTGGTAGACGGTCCCGTCTCCGTTCGCACGGGTGCGGGAGCGGCGGGACGAAGCGGGGCGGGCTGTGGTCATTAGGAAGCTTCCTGTTCCAGGCGAGTGCGGATGAAGTCGGTGAGGGCGTGGGTGGGGATGCGGCGGGCGCGGCCGAGGGTGATCGAGGAGAGCTGGCCGGAGCACAGCAGGTTGTAGACGGCGGAGCGGCCGGGCTGGAGACAAGCCATCACCTGGGGCACCGTGAGCAGATCCAGGGGAGGGGCCGCTTCCTCGTGGAGGACGGCGAGCGGGGGCGAGGCCATCAGCAACCCCCTTCGGCTGCGAACTGCCGTTCCAGTTCCCTGCGGTACCAGAGGTGGGCTGCGAGGAGTGCGGCGCCGGGGCTGTACCCCGAGCCGAGGTAGTCCCACCGGCTGATGACGAGGGTGGTCGTCGGGGCGGACTCGGGCAGGCCGGCGTGGATGCGGGCCTGTTCGGTGCGCCAGGCGCGGCGGGCGTCGCGCAGCGCGCCGAGCGTGAAGGAGTAGGACCGGGATTTGGTGGAGAAGTGGCCGCGGAAGCCGAGCATGTGCGCCCACTTCCAGAGCTTGAGTTCGGCGAGCTCCGGCAGCCTGCCCAGCTCCCAGCAGGTGCGGATCATCTGCCGGACATGCCCGGTGACGGCGAGACGGGGCAGCGGCCGGGCCTGCCCGGTGCCGTCGCAGGCGGTGCACGGGAGCGGCGTTCCGTGGGGCAGGAGGGTGGCGCCGCGTCCCTGGCAGGGGCGGCAGAGGAGGGTGTGGTCGAGGGTGCCGGAGGCGTCGGCGGACTTGGTGGCGTACTTCGCCACGTAGGCGGCCACGGCCTGGTCGGTGGATTCGGCGTCGGTGCCGAAGGAGGCGATCTCGCGCACGTCGAACTGTTCGCCCCAGGTGAGTTCGCGTTTCCCGACCGCATCCGACTCGACCGTGACGCGTACCCGTGCGGCGGCGCGGGCGGCCTTGGTGAGTACGGCGACGGTGGCGTACGGCGGTGGGGGCTGGTTGTTGCTGTCGGGGCCGTCGAGTCGGATGACGGCGTGGAAGTGGACCAGGCCGCGCTGCTGGTATTCGGCGACGTGGGCGGCCTTCTGGGTCATGCCGAGCCCGGTGGCGAGCTCGCGGCGCAGGTAGGTGGAGAAGCGGGCCCACAGCGCGGAGGCGTGGGCGTTGAACAGGACCGCGCCTTCGTAGTCGTACGTCTTCGGGTTCAGCGGCGTCCCGATCAGGGCGTCGTCAGGTTCGTGGAGCTTGCGGCAGCGGCTCACATCGGGCGAGCGCCTGCCTTCGGCGAACGTGCTCGGCGAGCGGTTCGGCGTCTCCAGCTCCACCGTTCAGAACGCCCTGCGGGTCCTCAAGCAGGAAGGGCTGGTCCACTCCCAACTCGGCCGGGGCAGTTTCGTGAGCTCGACGGCCGGCGGAAGTGATGCTCCGTGTGCCCCAGCAGCAGATGCAGACGGAGAGGAGTCGGGCCCGGGCTGGCACGCCGATCTCATCCGCAACGACGATGGCCGCCCGCCCTACGTCCAAGTGGCCGACTTCCTCCGCCGCGACATCGCAGAAGGCACCTACCCTCCGGGCTCCTAGCTCCCGCCCGCCCGTGAGATCCAAGAGCGCTTCCAAGTAGCCAACTCCACCGCGCAGAACGCCTACTGAAGGCTCAAGCAGGAAGGGCTCGTGTACTCGGTCAAGGGCCGCGGTGTCTTTGTGCGCCAGGCCCCGGAGCCGGGCAAGCACCACGGGCCGATCACGAACTACCTGCTGGCGGAGCTCGACCAGCGATGGGTCACCATCCGTGAGGAACACCAGCGGACCTTCAACGAACGCCGGAAGGTCAAACGCGAGACGAGCCGACGCGGCCTGTTCCTACCAGCGCTCCATGAAGATGACGCCGACTCGGATGCAACACCGCGCGAGAAACTCCAAGCCGCACTGGCCGAATCGAAGAAGCGCCGGCAGCAGCGCCCCTGACGGTCAGCCTGGCACCTTGGCCAGATGCGGCGACAGGGAGAGCTGTTCAGAGTTTCTTTACTTGATCGAGGCGTCCCGCTGACGCGGGCCGCCGCGCGCCGGCCGGCCGGTGACCGCCGCCCGCTCCTGTCTGCCGCCCCGCTGGCGACGGCCGCCGACCACTCGGCGCGCACACCCACGGACCCGGCAGGCAAGAGCGCCGAAATTCTGACCCGGCCGAACCGCCATTCCGTGCGCCTGGGCCCGTTGCTGGCTCAGGCCGTGACGACGTGGGCAGCGTGGCTGGTGTCGGTGGGGGCTGAGCGAGACACACGTGACGGGTGATCGTCCGGCGCACCCGCCGTCGTGGCTGACGGTCGATGGCAGAGGCCCGAACCGCGCCCTGCGAGGCACCGTGCGTACGAAAGGCCCGCCTCGGTCGGGGCTGATGAGGGCGGGAGCTCCGACCAGCGCGCCGCTCGGCAGCGGTAGGAGTCGGAGCGCGCCGGCGACCGTCCTGTGCCGGGTGGGACCCCGGCTCACTGTCCCTCAACCCGGCCGGGCAAGCACTGGCCTATAACATCCATGCCATATACCATCGAGGTTATGGACGGTGAGCGGTACACGATCGAGATCGAGCCCGAGGTGCGCCTCTGGCTGGAGAACATCCCGCCCACCTCTACGTCACCGCCGAGCAAAAGGTCGACCGGCTCGCCGCGAACGCCACCACGCTCGGCGAGCCCTACACCCGCCATCTCGGCGGTAAGCTCCGCGAGCTCCGCTTCGACCTCGACGGCAACGCCCAGCGCATCACCTACTGGATCGCGCCCGGCCGCCGCATCGTGCTCCTGACGGTGTTCCGCAAGGCCAGGATGCGCGAGACCGCCGAGGTGGAACGCGCCCGTTCCGCCCAGGTCGTCTGCGAAGCCCGCCACGAACCGGCCGCCGAACACGCCGTCTACAGCCGCGACATCAAGGAGGAACCGCGATGAACCACGCCGAGTGGAAGACCCGCCGCCACCGCAAGCTCCTGGGCGAAGCGGCCGAGGAAAACCCCGAGTACGACCGCCTCTACGAAGAGGCCGAACTGGCCCATGACCTAGGCCAGATGGTCTACGACCGGCGCACCGCTCTCGGTCTGTCCCAGGCCGAACTCGCGGATCGCTGCGGCATGCAGCAACCCCAGATCTCCCGCATCGAAGGCGGCGGCACTGTCCCCACCATCCCTCTTCTGCGACGCCTCGCCCGTGCCCTCGACGCCGACCTGACGATCAATCTCACCCCTCACGACAACGCCGCCTGAACGAACAGGTCCGTCAGGAGGGTGTTCAGGACCGACTCCTCCTCGACGCGGACGTCGAGGGTGCGGAGGGCTTCGGCCAGGGCGGGGTCCCAGGGGGACTCGGCCGGGGGGCCGGTCAGCGGCGAGGGGGTGGTGGTGGTCGTGGCGGCTGCGCGGTAGTCGGCGGCGGTGTAGCGCC
>NZ_JACEGK010000109.1:0-17000 GCF_056859195.1 Streptomyces sp. NH27 | reverse complement strand
CGCCCGGGCTCCCTCACCGGCGCCGGCGGCCCCGGCACCCCGCCAGGACCGGCGCCGGTGCTCGGCGACGAGGCGCGGCTGCGCCAGGTCGTCACCCACCTCGTCGGCAACGCCGTCGCCCACCCGCCCCCGGGCACTCCGGTACGGATCGGCGTCGGCACCCGCGGCGGGCACGGCATCCTCGAAGTCGCCGACCGCGGGCCCGGCCTCACCCCCGACCAGGCCGCGCGCGTCTTCGAGCGCTTCTACCGTGTGGACGCCTCCCGCTCCCGCGCCACCGGCGGCGGCGCGGGCCTCGGCCTCGCCATCGCGTCCGCGCTCGTCACCGCCCACCACGGCACCGTCGAACTCGACACCGAGCCCGATCAGGGCGCCACCTTCCGCATCCGCCTGCCCTCCGCGCGCTGACCTGGCACGCCGGCGGCCGACCGGGACTCCGATCCGTGGTGCGCGGGTTACGGATGGGTATCAGGAGGCAACCTTCCGTCCGGATAGCCGCTCTTTAGGTGCACACGCGCGTTCAACTGTGGTTTCGGCGTTTCGCACCTCTACGCTCGCGAAACCGGGGGGTACCGCGCCACTCCCGAGGCTGGAAGGTCGCCGATGCCCGAACCGCTGAGCGCTGCACGCCGAGGCCCCTCGCAGGCACCCGGGACGGCGGCCGCGCCCATCGCAGGGGCGGCGGCCGGGGCGCCCGCGCGGCGGTGGGGGCTGTGGATCGCGGCCGTCTGCGCGGTGTTCGTCGCCGCGCAGTTGATCCTGGTGCTGCCGGGTTCGGGGCTCGGCTGGGACGAGACGGTCTACACCAGCCAGGTGAGCGGCCACATTCCGGCGGCGACCTTCAGCGCCCCGCGGGCCCGCGGGATCTCTTTCCTGGCCGCGCCCGTCGCACAGTTCACCGACTCCCCGGTCGCGCTGCGGCTGTGGATGGCGGCGCTGTCCGGCATCGGCCTGTACATCGCGCTGCGCGCGTGGCGGCGGGTGCTGCCCGAGCGCGTACTCGCCCTGGCCGGGGCCCTGTTCGCCGGGCTGTGGATCACCCTGTTCTACGGGCCGCAGGTCATGCCGAACATGTGGAGCACGTTCGGCGCGCTCGCCGCCGTGGGCTGCTTCGTGCGGGCCACCCGCGATCCCCGGGACCGCGCCGCGCTGGTCGGGCTGGCCGCGGGCGTCACCGTGGTGGGGCTGATGCGCCCGCCGGACGCGGGCTGGCTGGCGCTGCCGCTGGCCGTCGTGGCGCTGGCGGTGCCGCGTTGGCGGCGGCCGGCGCTGTTCGCGGTGCTGGTCGCGGGCGTGGTGCTCGGCTGCGCGGAGTGGGTGATCGAGGCGTACGTCCGCTACGGCGGTCTGACCGAGCGGCTGCACAGTTCCAGCGCGGTCGAGGGCGGGATGGGCCTGCACATGGCGGTGGACGACCAGGTCCGCGCGCTCAACGGCCGTGCGCTGTGCCGCCCTTGCAATGTGCCGTGGCGGCACAAGGACGCGTCGGCGTGGTGGTTCGCGCTGCCGTTCCTGGCCGCGGGCGGCGCCGCCGTGGTGCCCCGGGTGCGGCGCTCCGCGGTGTGGCTCGCCGGACTGACCGCGCTCGCGATGGCCGTGCCGTACCTGTTCACGATCTCGTACGCGGCCCCGCGCTTCCTGCTGCCGACGTACGCGCTGCTGGCGTTGCCGGTCTCCGAGTGCCTGTGGTGGCTGGTCACCCGGTCCGGCAGCCGGACGGACGAAGCCCCGGAGCGGCGGCCCGGCGCGCTGCCCGGCGAACTCCCCGCCGTGCGGCCCCGGTTGCGGCTGCGCCCGGCGGCCACCGCGCTGGTCGCCGTCGGGCTGTGCGGCCACCTCGCCATCCAGGGCGCCATCCTGCACACCGCCACCCGCAACAACCACCGCACCAGCCAGGAGTACCGCGCCGTCGCCGACGGCCTGCACGCCCACGGCGTCCGCGCGCCCTGCACCCTCAGCGGCGTCTCGGCGGTGCCGATCGCCTTCTACACCGGCTGCTCGTCACGGCAGTTGAGCGGACCGGACAAGAGCATCGACACGGCCGGACTGCTGGCGCAGACCCACCACCGGCCGGTCGCCGTCCTGGTCACCGGGGGTGGCCGCCCGCCCGCGTTCGCCCGCGACTGGCGGTCGGTGCCGCTGTCCACCCCGCACGGCGCCCGCGCCTTCCGCGCCTACCTGCCGCCGTCCCGGTGAGGCCCGGCGACGGACACGGGCGCAGGGACAGGCAGAGGCACAGCCACAGCCACCGGCACGGCTAAAGGTCCGCGATCTCCTCGGCGTAGATCTGCCCGAGCGGCTGCGGGCCGACGTACTGCTGGCAGTTGCAGGTGCCCGCTTCGTACTGCGTGGGCTTGCGGTCGGCGTCCCACGCGGTCGGGACCTCCACCGCCTCATGGCACTTGCCCTGCTTGTCGTGCTTGGCGAGGTGGTGGGTGCAGCCGCATACCGGCTCCGGCGTGCGCCCGGCCGCGGCGACTTCGCGCCGCTCGGCCTGCGCGGACTTCAGCCGCTCCATCTGCCGCTTGTGGCGGGTGCGCAACGCGGTACGCACCGTGTCGTTCACCGACTTGACCGCCCCGAGGCCGAAGACGGCGACCACCCACCATATCCAGGCATGCATCGCGCCTACTCCCCCATCCGCCCGGTGCCGATCGGCACCCACTGCCCTTTGACAGATACAGCTTAGAGCCGCGGGCAAGTGCGGGTCAGTCCGCGCGCACACCAATGGTGAGCAGCAGGTTCGCATACGTACGCCGGTCGCCGGTGGCGATCACGAGGGCGGTGTCGGGGCCGCGGGCGGCGTCGTAGAAGGCGTGCCGGTCGAGGCCGTCGAGGGTCAACTCCGGTAGTGCGGAACGGAATTCGGCGAAGACCGGGGGCTCGGGCTGCTCGGCCGGCGGGGTCATCACCGTGGCGGCCTCGAACGGCACCGCGTCCACCAGCGCGGCCAGCACCTCGGTGACCAGCATCCGGTCCGGGGAGAGATTGAGGTGCACGCGCTCGGCGGCCGGGTGCGCGCCCGTGGAGTGCGGGTAGTGGCCGTCGCCGATCAGCACCCGCGAGCCGTGGCCTGCCGACGCGAGCGCGGCAAGAATCGTCGGGTGGGTGAGCTGGTAGCGCAGCATTTACGGCTCCTTGAACGCGCAGGCGGGCGTAGAGATCGGATCTCTACGCCCGCGAGCGTACCGGGACCAGCAAGCCCTACGGCAGGTCCTACGGCAGGGTGAGGATCGCGTACGAGTCCCCGTAGGTCTTCCAGTGCAGCGGCGGGTCGAGGTTGAGGTTGCCGGCCTTGAGGAACACCCGCTGCTCGGTGTCGACCCGGCTGGTGTCGTCGTGCGCGGCCTCGGTGAGCATCGCGGCCTTGCGGGCGTCGAGGTACGCGTTCAGGTACGTCGTCTCGTCGCCGCCCTGCGCGGGCGTCTTCGCCTTCTTCATCGCGGTCTTGCGAATCCCGCCGAAGCTCACCGGGTCGTCACCGGGGCCGTGCATGACCATGGCGTCGTAGTAGATGAACTGGCCCAGCGTGCCCAGCCCGTCCGCCTTGGCCTGGTCCACCGCGGGGTTGAAGTACACGTCGTCGCGCTCGTCGTCCTGCGCCTGCTGGAAGACGCTGTCCTTCGCGGCGGTCTTCCACGCGCTGACGAACGCCGAGCCGAGGCCGGAGTGCGAGTCGGAGCCGTTGTCCTGCTCCAGGGCGGGCAGGTACTTCGCCAGCGGGTTGCCCGGCTCCATGTCCGTGTAGTGCTGGACGAGTTCGAGCATGTCGCCGGTGCCGGAACAGAAGCCGATGATGCCGGCCGTGTAGCCGCGGCCGTCACCGATGTCCTCGATGTACTTGTACTGCGCCTTCCAGTTCAGCGAGGAGTTCTCGGCGGAGGAGACCAGCTCCATCGCCATCTCCTTCTTGTGCGGGTCGTCCAGGCCGGTGCCGGTCGCGGCACTGGAGGTGCCGGCCATCGACAGGGTCGCGGTGCCCGCGGCGAGCACGGCCGCGGCGGCGGCCAGCGCGGTGCGCCGGGTCAGGGTACGGCGCGGGGCGCCGGCGCGGTGGGGGGAGGTGTGCACGTGCGTCTCCGATTCCGGCCGCGACCTGGTTCCGGGCAGCGGCCAACTGCGGTTGCTGTGCCAACACTTGCTGTTAGTTAGGAAAGGTTCCTAACCATGCGCAGCATTGAAGCACCACCGGGGCCGCACGCCAAGGGGGTGGACCGGATCGATGCGCACGAGCACCATCCGGCACCGCTGCCCCATGTCGGACCCGCGCGGCACACTGGAAGCATGTGCAGAAGCATCAAGACCCTGCGTCCGCCGATGGTCCCCGAAGTGCATGACGAGGACATCCGTTCCGCCGCGCTCCAGTACGTGCGGAAGGTCTCCGGGTTCCGCGCGCCCGCCGCGCACAACCAGGAGGTCTTCGACGCGGCGGTGGCCGCCGTCGCCGCGGCCACCGCCGAACTGCTCGACGGCCTGGAGGTGCGGGGCGGCTCGCCGGCGAAGGCAGCGGGCTGAGCGCGCGCCGACCGCGGACCGGCGGCGTGCCCGGTGGCGTACCCGAGCCGCCGCGCCGACCGTCACGCACGGTGGTTCGGCCTTAACCTTTCGCCATGGCGCACATGACCGAGGCGGAGTGGCGCGAGTTCGCCACGACCGGCACTCGTACCGGAAAGCTCGCCGTCCAGCGCAGGAACGGACGGCCGCACGTCACCCCCGTCTGGTTCGTCCTCGACGACGCCGACCCCGCCGACGTCCGCGTGGTCTTCATGACCGGGCAGGACACCCTCAAGGGCCGCGCCCTCCGGCGTGACCCGCACTTCGCGCTCTGCGTGGACGACCAGGAGCCGCCCTACTCCTACGTGCTCTTCGAGTGCACCGCGGAGTTGCTGGAGGATTTGGTGGCCCTCCAGGACTGGGGCACCCGGATCGGCGCGCGCTACATGGGCGCCGACCGCGCGGCCGAGTTCGGCGCACGCAATGCCGTTCCCGGCGAATACCTTGTCCGCGCCCGCATCGACCGCCTCACGGCCGAGGCCCACGTTTCGGATTGACGGGACCCCCCGGGTTGCCCGGCCCTACCGGCTGAGGGACCACCTGCCGGTGGGGGGCTGGTCGCTCCGTACTCCCCCAGGGCTTCGCCTGGGTGGTGCCCCCACGCGCCCCTGGTTTTGCGCGGCTCTTCCGCGAGAAGAGGGCCACCAATCCAGGGACGCGGGCAACTGCGCGCGTAACCACCGACCGGCCGCGAGGTCCGGGAACCGCAGGACCCGGCAACCCGGGCGGGCCGCTTACCCGTACGACAGTTTGGCGCAGGGGTTGCTGGAGGCGCTGCGGGCCGAGTCCGTCACCGACTTGGACAGCGTCTTGGGCGTCGAGTCCGCGGACTTCGCGAAGTCAGCGCCGACCACCACGTCGAGCCCGCTCATGCTCAGCGGGTGCAGCTGGGAACCCGGGAAGAGCTTCGCGAGTGACTTGGCCTGGCCGGCCTCCGCGGCGCCGTACTCGATGACGGTCGTCGCGTGGTCCTGGGCCCGCGCGGTCGACGTGCCGGTCACGGTGAACCCGGACTTCGTCAGCTTGTCCGACGCCTTGCCGCCCAGCCCGTCCGTGGTCGTGCCGTTGTAGACGGCCACGGCGATGCCCGAACCGTCGACCGTCGGCGTCGGGGTGGCCTTCGGGGTGACCTGGCCGGAGGCGTTCGTCCCGTTCAGCGTGCGGTTGGCCCGCAGCTCGGAGAACAGGTCGTCCACGTCCGGGTGGACGAGGTCTATCCGCGCCCCGGAGTACTTCCAGGGCGCGGTGATGAACTGGATGTTCTTCAGGTCCACGTTCTTGAGCGACAGCCCGAAGGACATCAACTTCGCCGCGGTGCCGAGCCCCGGGTCCACGGTGAGCGACTTGGTCGCCGCGTTCGCCAGCGGCAGCAGCGTGGTGGGGTTCATGCCCTCGCCCTTGACCTTGGCGATCAGGGCGGACAGGAACGCCTGCTGGCGCAGCATCCGGCCGACGTCCGAGCCGTCGCCGATGCCGTGCCGCATCCGTACGTAGTCGAGCGCGTCGTGGCCGGACAGGTTCTGCATGCCCTTGTGCAGGACGAGCTTGCCCTTGTACCCGAGGTTGGGGTTCATGTCCCCGGAGTAGATGTCGTTCGGCACGCAGACGTCGACGCCGTGCACGGCCGAGGTCATGGAGGCGAAGCCCTCGAAGTCGACCACGATGGTGTGGTCCACCCGCATCCCGGACAGCTTCTCCACGGTGTTCTGCGTGCAGGCCGGGTTGCCCTCGGCGGTGTCGCCCACGGAGAACGCCGAGTTGAACATCGCACTCGGCTGCTCCGGCGACCACTTGCCGTCCGGCAGCAGGCAGGGCGGGATGTCCACCAGGGAGTCACGCGGGATGGAGATGCCCACCGCGTGCTTGTGGTCGGGATAGACGTGCAACAGGATCGTGGTGTCCGAGCGGCCGATGTCGCCGGACGTGCCCTTGCCGCCCAGCTTGGCGTTGTCGCCCGAGCGGGTGTCGGAGCCGATCAGCAGGACGTTCTCCGCCTTGTCGCCGTTGGCGTCGGCCGGTTCGGCCTCCGGGCGGTCCTTGCTGAGGCCGGCGGAGTCGAAGGTCGAGATGTTGGCGTTCAGCTTGAAGTAGATCGCTCCGGCGCCACCGACGACCAGCAGGACGAAGGACACCGCGATGGCGATGATCCAGCGTTTTCGGCTCCGCCTGGGCTTACGCCCACGAACGCCCATTCCCACACCTTCGGTCCGGCGGCTTTCGCGACACACGAAGCCCTAACTTCTACCAGCTCCCCCCGGGCGAATATATGACGCAGATCACATCGCCCAGCGGGGATCGGGCGGCCACCCGGCCGGCCACTGTACGTGCCGGAGATGTCGAAGGAGGGGGTACCGAAGGCGTGATCCCTGCCACCCTCCTTCCGAACGTCGGGCGAGCCACCCGGCGCGGGGCCGACGCCGGCCCCGCGCCTCACAGCTCGCGCTGGAGCGCGTGCAGCCAGTCCACCGACTGCGCCGAGTTCAGGGCGATCCGGTCCAGCGCGTCCATCGCCTTGGTGTACTCGACCACTTCGTCGTGCTTGTCGACGTAGAGCGCGCCGGTGAGCTGCTCCAGGTAGACCAGGTCCGGCAGATCGGACTCGGGGAAGCTCAGCAGCGTGAAGGCGCCGCCGCCCGCCGCATGGCCGCCGGTCGCGAACGGCAGGATACGTACGTCGACGTTGGACGCCTCGGCCGCTTCGAGGAGGTGGCCGACCTGATCCCGCATGACCTTCGGTCCGCCGAACGCCCGGCGCAGCGCGCCTTCGTCCATCACCGATACGAAGTGGGGTGCCCGCTCGGAGACGAGGAGCTTCTGCCGCTCCAGGCGTAGGCCGACTCGTCTTTCCACCCAGGAGTCGGCCGCGCCGGGGTGCCCGAGCCGGATCACCGCCCTTATGTAGTCCTCGGTCTGCAACAGGCCATGCACGAACTGCACTTCGAAGGTGCGGATCAGCGCCGCCGACTCCTCCAGCCCCACGTACGTCTGGAACCAGGTCGGCATCACCTCGCCGTACCCGTGCCACCAGCCGGCCGCGTTGGCCTCCCGGACCAGTCCCAGCATGGCCAACCGCTCGGCCTCCTCCGTCACTCCGTACATGGTCAGCAGGTCGGCGACGTCACGCTCCTTGAAGCTGACCCGCCCCAGTTCCATCCGGCTGATCTTCGACTCGGAGGCGCGGATCGAGTAGCCCGCGTCCTCCCTGCTGATGCCCTGGGACTCCCGCAGCCGCCGCAACTGCGCTCCGAGCAGCATTCGTCGCACGATGGACCCGCCTCCCGGCTGCCCTGCGCTCATAGGTCACGCTCCGCCCTTAGCTCATCAGCAGTCTGCCACTTATGCGCTGCGCGCAGTACCCATACAGTCACTCTCCATCGTCACGTGCATCAATTCCTTGCAGATGCACGTGCAGACGCCCTTGCATGGTGGGGTGCTGATCCATGAGCATGGTGACCGTGCAGATACCTCGGGGGCTCGCATGAGGGCAGAGGCAGCAGCCGTGCTGGAACCGTTATGGCAAGGCGTACTCGCGCCAGAGCGACTCGCCGCCGGCAGCGGAGCCACGTGCGGACTGTCGGCTGCCCCTGAATCGGTGCGCGAGGCACGCGGGTTCGCGCGCGCCACCCTTCAGCGCTGGGATCTCCCGTTACTGCGCGACGCCATGGAACTGGTCGCCTCCGAGCTCGTCACCAACGCGCTGCGGTACGCGGTGCCGATCGGGACGCCCGGCAGGCCGGTCCAACTGAGCCTGGTGCGCTGGACGTCACGCGTGGTGTGTGCGGTGCGCGACCCGAGCGGGGTCGCGCCGATCGCCAAAGACGCCGACTACGTCGCCGAGACCGGCCGCGGGCTGCACCTGGTGGAGTCCTTCAGCGAGAACTGGGGCTGGCATCCGCTGAGCGGGGCGGGAAAGGTGGTCTGGGCGCTTTTCCTCGCGCCCGGCGACAGTGCGCTTTGACTTTCCCTTCCCGCGAGACGGCCGGGCGTCCCCACGCTTCGCGCGGCCGGACTTCGTGCGGCCGGACTACGGGACCGCCGGAACTTCGGGGCATCGTCACGTCGGGGCGTAGGTACGTCGGGGCATAGGCACGCCGCCGAACCGGCTTCGGGACACCACCATCGGTGAACCGGAGCCGGGTACTGGACGGGATTCCTGAAGGCGAAGATCGGGACCGATACCAGGTCGGACGCCGATCCGCTAGGGCATCAGATGATCGAACTCGCCGGCCTTCACGCCGATGATCATCGATTCGATCTCGGCCCGGGTGTAAATCAGCGCGGGCCCGTCCGGAAAGCGGGAATTGCGCACCGCGACCTCGCCGTCCGGCAGGGCGGCGAACTCCATGCAGGTGCCATTGGCATTACTGTGCCGACTCTTCTGCCAGGCCGCTTCCGAGAGATCCTCCGCAGCCATTCCGTTGTGCGTCCGGCGCATCAGCGACTCCTACACCTGTGCCTCGTCTGGTACTCGAATCATAACTCGTAGCCAAGTCACGTGCATGTGCACGTGCATGTGCATGTGCAGTCACGCGCGGTGATCTTCAGGGCCGACCTTCGGGGCTGTGGTGCCGACTTATCAACAGTCGGTAACCACCTGTTCGGGTCAGATACGCTATTGACGGTCCGTAGACGAATTACTCACTCCGCGCAACGAATTGGGAGCAGCCTGCAATGGCTCGTCACCTCATCACCTCAGCCCTGCCCTATATCAACGGGATCAAGCACCTGGGCAACATGGTGGGGTCCATGCTCCCGGCGGACGTCTACTCCCGGTATCTGCGTGACCGCGGCCACGAGGTGCTGTACATCTGCGCCACCGACGAGCACGGCACCCCTGCCGAACTCGCCGCCAAGGAGGCCGGGTTGCCGGTCGACGTCTTCTGTGCCCAGGCGCACGACGCGCAGCGGGCCATCTACGACGGCTTCGAGCTGTCCTTCGACCACTTCGGCCGCAGCTCCTCCGCGCAGAACCGCGACATCACCCAGCGCTTCGCCCGCACCCTGCACGAGAACGGCTTCATCGAGGAGCGCACCGTCCGGCAGGTCTACTCGCTGGCCGACGAGCGCTTCCTGCCCGACCGCTACATCGTCGGCACCTGCCCGTACTGCGGGTACGACAAGGCGCGCGGCGACCAGTGCGAGAACTGCACCCGCGTGCTCGACCCGACCGACCTGATCGAACCGCGCTCGGCGATCAGCGGAAGCAGCGCGCTGGAGGTTCGCGACACCAAGCACCTCTTCCTCCTCCAGTCCAAGCTGGCCGGCGAGGTCGAGGCGTGGATCGACGCCAGCAGCAGGGACTGGCCGACGCTGGCGTCCTCGATCGCCCGCAAGTGGCTCACCGAGGGGCTCCAGGACCGGTCGATCACCCGCGACCTCGAGTGGGGTGTCCCCGTGCCCGCCGACACCTGGCCGGAGCTTGCTGCCGAGGGCAAGGTCTTCTATGTCTGGTTCGACGCGCCGATCGAGTACATCGGTTCCACCAAGGAGTGGGCCGACGCCGCCGGCGAGGGCGAGACCCGCGACTGGCGGTCGTGGTGGTATGACGCGGACGGCGGCGAAAACCCGGTCCGCTACACCGAGTTCATGGCGAAGGACAATGTCCCCTTCCACACCGTGATGTTCCCGGCCACCCAACTGGGCACCCGCGAACCGTGGAAGAAGGTCGACTACGTCAAGGCTTTCAACTGGCTCAACTACTACGGCGGCAAGTTCTCCACCTCGCAGCGCCGCGGCATCTTCACCGACGCCGCGCTGGAGATCCTGCCGGCCGACTACTGGCGCTACTTCCTGATCGCCAACGCGCCGGAGTCCGACGACACCTCCTTCACCTGGGAGTTGTTCACCTCCTCGGTCAACAAGGACCTCGCCGACACGCTCGGCAACTTCGTCAACCGCGTGCTGTCCTTCTCCCGCAAGCGGTTCGGCGACGCGGTGCCGGACGGCGGCGCCCCCGGCGCGGCGGAGGCGAAGCTCGGCGAGCAGATCTCCACACTCCTG
Organism: Streptomyces sp. NH27; assembly: GCF_056859195.1. Lineage (NCBI taxonomy): Bacteria > Bacillati > Actinomycetota > Actinomycetes > Kitasatosporales > Streptomycetaceae > Streptomyces > Streptomyces sp. NH27. The sequence goes on along the minus strand of NZ_JACEGK010000109.1, from coordinate 6,446 downwards.
GCCGAGTACGAAGACCACATGGAGACCCTCCAGTTCCGCAAGGCCGCCCAGTCCCTGCGGGCGCTGTGGAGCGCGGGCAACTCCTACCTGGAGGAGAAGGCGCCCTGGATGGAGATCAAGACCTCGCCCGAGGGCGCCGCGCTCACCCTGCGCACCGCGATGAACCTCATCCACCTCTACTCGGTCGTCTCCGAGCCCTTCATCCCCGCCTCGGCCCGCGCCATGCGCGCCGCGTTCGAGCTGCCCGGCGACAACGCGCCCTGGGTCACCGCCGACCAGGCCCGCGCTCTCACCACCGTGCCCGCCGGCACCCCGTTCACCGTGCCGCCGGTCCTCTTCGCCAAGATCACCGACGAGGACCTGGCCGCGTTCACCGAGCGCTTCGGCGGCGACCCGGACGCGGACGCGTAGCGGCGCACACACCACCGAGCCCGCCCGGCACTTGAGCGCAGCCGGGCGGGCTCTGTGGTGTTCGTACGGCCTACGGCCTACGCACTAGTGCCGCGACCGGCAAGGTTTGCCCGGTAAGCGAGGCGTGCTGGCGTGGTCGTCCGCAAGGCGCCGCAGCGGCCTCGTAGTGGGCCTACTCGGCCGATGCGGCAACGCCGTGGACGGCCGCGCCAGGGCGGCGAGCGGGGCAAACCTTGCCGGGAGGGGCACTAGTTCTTCTGCGCGGGCTTGCGCAGTTGGAGGTGCAGCTCCCGCAGGCGGGTGTCGGGGACCTCCGAAGGCGCACCCATGAGGAGATCCTGGGCGTTCTGGTTGAGCGGAAACGCGATGGTCTCCCGGATGTTCGGCTCGTCCGCCAGCAGCATGACCATCCGGTCGACGCCGGGCGCGATGCCACCGTGCGGGGGCGCGCCGAAGTGGAACGCCCGCAGCATCCCGCCGAACTCGGCCTCCACCGTCTCCCGCGAGTACCCGGCGATCTCGAACGCCGCGTACATCACCTCGGGTTCGTGGTTCCGGATCGCGCCGGAGGACAGCTCGATGCCGTTGCACACGATGTCGTACTGCCAGGCGAGGATGTCCAGCGGGTCCTTCGTGCGCAGCGCTTCGAGGCCGCCCTGCGGCATGGAGAACGGGTTGTGCGAGAACTCGATCGCACCGGTGTCCTCGTTCCGCTCGAACATCGGGAAGTCCACGATCCAGCAGAAGCGGAAGACGCCCTCGTCGAACTGCCCGGCCCGCCGGGCCGCTTCGACCCGCACCGGGCCCATGATCTTCGAGACCTCGTCGAACTCCCCGGCGCCGAAGAAGATCGCGGTGCCCGCCTTGGCGCCGACCGCGGCCAGCAGCGCGCTGGTGTCCTGCTCGGTGAGGAACTTCGCGATCGGCCCGGTGAGCGCGCCCTCGTCGCCGACCCGCACCCAGGCCAGGCCCTTCGCGCCGAGCGAGACGGCGTAGTCGCCGAGCGAGTCGAAGAACTTCCGCGACTGGTCGGCGGTGTCGGGCACGGCCAGCGCGCGGACGTGCTTGCCGGCGAACGCCTTGAACCCGGAGTCCGCGAAGATCCCGGAGACGTCGACGAGTTCGAGCGAGGTGCGCAGGTCGGGCTTGTCGTTGCCGTACTTGAGCATCGACTCGCGGAAGGGGATTCGCGGGAAGGGCGAGGTGACGGTGCGCCCGCCGCCCAGCTCGGTGAACAGGTCGGTCATCACCTTCTCGATGACGCCGAACACGTCCTCCTGCTCCACGAAGCTCATCTCGACGTCGAGCTGGTAGAACTCGCCGGGCGAGCGGTCCGCCCGGGAGTCCTCGTCGCGGAAGCAGGGCGCGATCTGGAAGTAGCGGTCGAACCCGGAGATCATCAGCAGCTGCTTGAACTGCTGCGGCGCCTGCGGCAGCGCGTAGAACTTGCCGGCGTGCACCCGGGAGGGCACCAGGAAGTCGCGGGCGCCCTCGGGCGAGGTGGCCGACAGGATCGGCGTGGCCATCTCGTTGAAGCCGAGCGCGGTCATCTCGCGGCGCAGGAAGGAGATCACCTGGGTGCGCAGCATGAGGTTGCGGTGCATGCGCTGGCGGCGCAGGTCGAGGAAGCGGTTGGTGAGCCGCATCTCCTCGTTGGCGTTGTCCTCGGGGAAGACCGGGAACGGCAGCGGCTCGGCGGCGCCCAGCACTTCGAGCGAGGTGACCTCGACCTCGACCTCGCCGGTGGGCAGTTCCGGGTTGACGTTCTCCGCCGAGCGCGCGAGCACGCGGCCGTCCACCCGCAGCACGGACTCCTTGGACTGGCCGCTGAGCCGGTCGTAGACCGGGGAGCCAGGGTGCACCACGAGCTGGGTGAAGCCGTAGTGGTCGCGCAGGTCCACGAAGAGGATGCCGCCCAGATCGCGGCGATTGTGCAGCCAGCCGGACAGGCGGACGTCGGTGTCGACGTCGGTGGCGCGCAGCTCGCCGCAGGTGTGGGACCGGTACCGGTGCATCAGCTTCGTCCTAGGCGTGGGATGTGACAGAAGTCGTCGGTGGTCTGGTGTCGGGAAATCGGTGGGGCTCAGCCTACCGGCGCCCCTCCCCCCACCCTCCACAGGGATCTATTGGCCCATACCATCCGGAGCACCATAAACTAGGAAAATGCGCACAGAGGACGTCCTCGCCGCCGCGGGCTACGGACTGTGGCAGTGGGACGAATCGACCGGCACCGTCGCGATCGACGGTCGTGCGGCCCGCCTGCTCGGACTGCCCGGCGGAGCCGCCACCCGCCGATCATCCGAGGTGCGCGCCCGACTGCACCCCGCCGACTACGTCGCGCTGGCCGGCTCCGTGTCACTCGCCGCCGCCGAGGGCACCGTGGCCGAGGCGCTGCTGCGCGTGGTCGCCGAGAACGGCCAGGTGGAGCGCACCGTCCGGGCCCGGGTACGGCCGCAGGGCCCCCTGCTCAGCGGCAGCCTGCACGAGATCCGCGAGCCCTCCGCGCCCTACGACGGGCAGGGCCCCGGCAACGGACCGGGACACGGCCACGGCCTGGGCCACAGCGCGGGCCTGTCCGGCCTGGCCCGCAGCCACAACGCCCACGGCGACTGGCGGCGGGCCCGGGAGGCGTTCCTGCTGGACGCCGGGCGCGCGCTCGCCGAGGCCGACTCCACCTCCGAGGTGCTGCGGGTCGCCGCCACCTTGTCCATGCCCGGCTTCTCCCCCGACGGGCTGGCCGTCTTCGGTGTCGACGGCGACCGGCTGTCGCTGATCGGCCACCATGGGCAGGAACTGGGCGACCCCTTTCTGCTCGACATGCCGCTGACCACGGACTATCCCGCTGTCACCGCCGTGCGCACCGGCCAGGCGGTCTACCTGCCCAGCCCCGAGTCGTACGAAGAGCGGTACCCGATGAGCTGGCCGCTCATCAAGCCGTACGGCCGCTCCTCGTGGGCGTACCTCCCGCTGACCGTCGCCGGGTCCACCATCGGCGCCTGGATGGCCGCCTTCCGCGAGCGGGTCGACTTCACGCCCGACGAGCGGTCGGTGCTCACCACCGTGGCCCGCATGCTCGCCCAGGCGCTCTCCCGCGCCCACCTGCACGAGTCCGAGCGGGCCCTGTCCGACGGCTTGCAGCGCACCATGCTGCCCGCCCGCGAGCCCGAGATCGACGGGATGGCGGTCGCCGCGCGCTACGTCCCGACCGGTGGCGGCCTCCAGGTCGGCGGCGACTGGTACGACGTGATCGACCTGCCGTCCGGCCGTACCGCCCTCGTCATCGGCGACGTCCAGGGCCATGACGTACGGGCCGCCGGGATCATGGGCCAGATCCGGATCGCGCTGCGCGCCTACGCCGCCGAGGGCCACAGTCCCGACGCCGTACTCTCCCGGACCTCACGGTTCCTGGCCGGCCTGGGCGCCGACACCTGGGCCGAGGAGCCCGGCGGCACCCCCGACGTACGCTTCGCCACCTGCCTCTACCTGGAGGTCGACCCGGCCGACGGCACCGTCGAGGTGGCCCGCGCCGGGCACCCCGAACCCGCGATCCGGCTCGGCGACGGCACCACGATCATGCGGCGCACCGCGGGCGGCCTGCCGCTGGGCATCGAGCCCGACACGGACTACCCCACCACCCGGCTCGTCCTCGAACCCGGCGAGGTGCTGCTGATGTGCACCGACGGGCTGATCGAGACCGGCGGGCACGACCTCGACACCGGGTGGCTACGGCTGCGCGAGGTCTTCGAGGCCGGGCCCGCCGACAATCTGGAGCAGCTCGCCGACTCCATGGTGCGGGCGGTACACGGCCCCGCCTCCCACCACACCACCGGGCCGCTCGCCGACCGCCGCGAGGACGACATCGCACTCCTGCTGCTGCGCCGCGACCCCGACGGGCCGACCTGCGCGGTACCGATACGGCGCACCGTCCTCACCGTCTCCCAGTCCGACCCCGGGCAGATCCGCTCCGCGCGCGAGGACATCCGCTCCCTCCTGCACGACTGGACCTCCCCCGACCAGTTCGAGTCCGCGGTACTCCTCGTCTCCGAGCTGATCACCAACGTCCTCGTGCACACCGACGACGACGCGGTCCTCATCGCCGAGGTGATCGGCATGCCCGGCACCCGCCGCCTCCGCGTCGAGGTCGCCGACCGCTCCGACGACATGCCCCACCCCCGCTCCCCCGGCGAACTCGCCTCCTCCGGCCGCGGCCTCTTCCTCATCGAGGAACTCGCCGACGCCTGGGGCGTCGAACCCCGCGGCGACGGCAAATCCACCTGGTTCGACCTCTTCGAATCCCGCCCCTGACACTGCCTTGGGCCTCCCCTGGAGTGCCCGATGCGAAGATGGACAGCGGCTCGAACACCTTGACCGGGTCCTGCCGGTCCCTGACGTCCCAGTTCGGCAAGTACGGCCTTGACACCTCGGGCCTGCAGAAGCTGAGCGCAATTGCAGCGTGGACACAGGATCAGTTGCCCGACCTCCGCAGGCGCCACGCGCTCGCCGTGGCAGCGAACAAGGTCCACCCGAACGCCACCACAATCCACATCCCTGAGCCGTTCTCCATCGGTGCCGCCGACTACGCGTTGTACCAGCAGGCAGCCGCCACCAAGGACAAGGCGTCGATCGACCTGGTCAAGAGCGACCTGCGCAAGCACCTGAACGACCGAGCTTCCTCAAGGCGTACTCCGACGCGGCGCCGGACGACATCACGGCCTTCCAGGGACTTCCCGCCGACGTGGCCGACAAGTTGAACCGTCTGAGGCTGAAGGCGGAGGTCCAGAAGCCGGACTGCCCGCAGCGGTTGAAGGACTTGTGGAACAACGTCTCGGACATCACCAAACCGCCCATGTTCTTGCTGGGCTACGACAACATCGGCAACGGCCACGTAGCGCTGTCCTTCGGCAACCCGGACAAGGCGTCAAACACCGCTGTGTACGTACCTGGTACTGGATCAACGCTGGATGGAGGAGCCACACACGACCTGAACCGGGCCGTGACCCTCTACAAATCGGCGAGAAGCCACAAGTCCAACTCCACTGCGTCGATCTTCTGGCTCGGCTACGACGCACCCGGCTGGGCCGTCCCCGGTCCGGCGACGCCGGACTTCGCCAACGCCGGCGCTCCGAAATTGGCCGCGTTCGTCAACTCCCTTGCCACGAACCACACTGGCGCAAGTCACGTCACAGTGATCGGGCACAGCTACGGCACCACACTCGTCGGCGACGCGTTCGCGCACGCCCACATGAAGGCCGACGACGCCGTTTTCGTCGGGTCGCCGGGCGTGACCGTCGACAAAGCCTCGCAACGAGGACTCCGGCGACGCTCTGCACGACTTCGGACAGGCAGAGAACGGCCTCATAGGCACCGGAACCGACCTGGTGACCGGCGACCTCGACAGCGCGGGACACGAGATCAAAGATGTCGGCAGCGACCTGAAGGACAGCGGCAAGAACGTCGTCCACACGGTCACCGACTTCTTCAAGTGACGTGCGCCGGTGATGGGAACATGAGCAGACCCAAGCGAACCACGAAGAGCGCCATCGTCATCGCCGTCCTGGCCATGGCTACAGCAGGTTGCGGAGACATCATGAACCACGGCAGCGCCTCGCCCGCCTCGGTGGAGAAGAAGGCACACACCCTCACCGAGCAGACGCTCGACGCGATTCGCCCGGTGATCGGTTCTGCGGGACGTCGGTCAACGGCGCCGCCTGGCACAAGTGCGACACCGAGACGCCCGGGGTGCACCGCTTCGAGTACACCTACCAGCTGAAGCTGGATGTCCCGCAGGACCAGTCCAAACCCGTCATGGCCGCCGCCGCCAAGGCGCACTTCGTCAAAGAGAGCTACCGCCTCGACGCACCGGATCCGGATGGCACCCAGGTCGCCGCGACCGAGAAGAACTCGGGCTGGCGTGTGGGGGTCGGAGTGGACAACGACAAGTCCTCCATGTTCATCAGCGTCGACTCCGACTGCGTGGGCACCAGTCACGATCCGAAGACCTCGTAGGGGAGTTGGGCGATCGGGTGGGCGTGCGG
>NZ_JACEGK010000108.1:0-17088 GCF_056859195.1 Streptomyces sp. NH27 | reverse complement strand
GCTACGACGTCTGCCCCGTCGCCATCAACATCCCCGAAATCCTCGTCCACCTCCGCGAACGCGTCGTCCAAGGCAGCCCAGTCACCATCCACGGCACCCGCACCACCATCAAACCCGCCAAAGGCCACGCAGCCGAACGAGCCGCAATGCGCGCCGGCCGATGGACACTCGACCACCCAGGAGCGTGGAGCGCGACCCAACGAATGGCCGCCGCCACCCGCCGCCTCCACCCACGACGACTCCCCCTACCCGGCCCCGCCAAGGCATGGAGCGACAACCGAGACCTCCCCGAGGTACCCGCGGAATCGTTCCGCGAATGGTGGCAGCAGCGGGAGAAGGACGCGAAGCGTGGAAAGGGCGAGCAGCAGTGAGCGACAACGACCACAGCCGTACCGAGATCCTGCGCCGTATCCGCGCCGCGCTGGGCGACGTGCCCGATAGGTCCGACGACCTGCCGGTCACCCGGGACTACGCCATCGTTCACGGCGAGCGCACCCCGGAGCAGAGCACCGACCTGCTCGCCGAGCACCTCGCGGACTACCGCGCCCACGTCCACCGCTGCACCGCCGCCGACCTGCCCCGTACGATCGCCGGACTGCTCACCGCGCACGGCAGCCGTACGGCCGTGGCGCCCGCCGGACTACCCGAGGCGTGGCTGAGCAACGCGACGGACATCGAGATCACCGTCGGCGGCGATGACCTGGGCACGCATGAACTCGACCGTATCGACAGTGTCGTGACCGGCTGCGCGCTCGCCATCGCCGAGACCGGCACCATCGTCCTGGACGCCGGCCCGGACCAGGGCAGGCGCCGGATCACGCTCGTGCCGGACCACCATGTCTGCGTCGTACGGGTGCCGGATCAGGTAGTGGACTCGGTGCCGCAGGCGCTGCCCAGGCTGGACCCGGTCCGCCCGATGACCTGGATCTCGGGCCCCTCGGCCACCAGCGACATCGAACTCGACCGCGTGGAAGGCGTACACGGCCCGCGCACGCTGGACGTCGTGTTGGTGTCGGGGGTCGAGCCGCCGGCGTCCGGACCGGCGCCGGGTTCAGCGTGAGCCGGACGCGGCCGACCGGCTGACCTTCAAGGCCCATATCACCAGCGGCACTTGGAGGGGCAGCCGGGCGTAGGCGGCGGCCTTGAGCGGGGCGGGGCGGTGCCGCCAGTCGTAGGCCATCTTGACGTTGGCCGGGAAGACCGCGGCGAAGAAGCCGGCGGTGAGCAGGCCACCGGTCCTGCGGGTGGCCGGCAGCGTGACGGCGGCGGCGAGCGCGAGCTCGGCGACGCCGCTGGCCCGGGTCCAGTCGCGGGGGCTGCCCGGCAGGGCGGTGGGCACGGTGCCGTCGAAGGGCTCGGGCCGCAGGAAGTGCAGGGCGCCGGCGGTCGCGAGCAGTCCGGCGAGCAGTGGCGCGGGGCGTATGGGCACGTGGACGACCTCCTCGAACGGGCGGACGATTCCCAGGAGGCCCACCCTACCCGCGGGTAGGGTCGCGTCGGCAAGCCCGAGCGCCGGATTTCAGGGCGCGGTGGCCGCCGGTTCGAGTGCGGCCGGTTCGCCGGCGGTCGATCGGGGGGCTGCCGCGTCGGAAACGGTCGATTCGGCGGTGATCGCTTCGGCGGCGGCCGCGTCGACGTGCTGTGCGCCGCGCCGGCTCAGGGCCGCGTACCGCCCGTCGAGGTCGAGGAGTTCGTCGTGGGTGCCGCGTTCGACGATGCGGCCTGCGTCGAGGACGGCGATCTGGTCCGCGTCACGGATCGTGGACAGCCGGTGGGCGATGGTGATGGTGGTCCGGCCTGCCGAGAGGGCGTCGATCGCGTCCTGGACGGCGGCCTCGGTGCGGGTGTCGAGCGCGCTGGTGGCCTCGTCCAGGATCAGCACCGGCGGGTCGCGCAGGATCGTACGGGCTAGGGCCAGGCGCTGCTTCTCGCCGCCGGAGAAACGGTAGCCGCGCTCGCCGACGAGGGTGTCGTAACCGTCGGGCAGGCCCGCGATGTGGTCGTGGATCTGCGCGGCCCTGGCGGCGGCCTCGATCTCGGCGTCGGTGGCGTCGGGCTTGGCGAAGCGCAGGTTGTCGGCGACGGAGGCGTGGAAGAGGTAGGTCTCCTGGGAGACGACGCCGACCGCGGCCGCGAGTGTGTCGAAGCTCAGGTCCCGCACGTCGGTGCCGTCGAGCGTGACCTTGCCGCCGGTCACGTCGTACAGGCGCGGTACGAGGTAGCTGAGCGTGCTCTTGCCGGAGCCGGTCGCGCCGACCACGGCCAGGCTGCCGCCCGCGGGCAGGGTGAGGTCGATGCCGCGCAGGGTGGGCGCGGCGGGCTTGCCGCCCTCCGCCTCGTAGGCGAAGTCGACGTTCTCGAAGCGGATGTCGCCGCGGACCCGGTCGATGCGCACCGGGTCGGGCCGCTCGGTGATGTCCACGGGCAGGTCGAGGTACTCGAAGATGCGCTGGAACAGCGCGAGCGAGGTCTGCACCTCCACGCCGGTGGCGAGCAGCTGGACGGTCGGCCGGAACAGGCCCTGCTGGAGGGTGACGAACGCGACCAGGGTGCCGATGGAGATCGCCGAGCCGGGACCGCCGCCGCCGGTGAGGCCGGCCGCCCAGTACAGCAGCGCGGGCATCGCGGACATCACGATGCCGATCACGGCCATCCGCCAGCGGCCCTGCATGTTCGAGCGCACTTCCAGGTCGACCAGGCTCTCGGACTCGGTCGAGAAGTCGCGGGTCAGGGAGTCGGCCCGGCCCATGGTGCGGCCGAGCAGGATGCCGCTGACCGACAGCGACTCGGTGACGATCGCGGACAACGTGGCCATCTGCTTCTGCCGCTGGGTGGCGATCTTCTTCCGCTCGCGGCCGACCTTGCGGGCGACCCAGACGAACACCGGCAGCAGGAGGAGCGAGACGACCGTCAGCTTCCAGTCCAGGGCGACCATGGCCACCACCGCGGCGACGACCGAGGTGAGGTTCGAGACCAGGGACGTGGCGGTGGACGTGACGGTGGCCTGCATGCCGCCGATGTCGTTGGCGATCCGGGACTGCACCTCGCCGGTGCGGGTGCGGGTGAAGAAGGCGAGCGACATCCGCTGGAGCCGCTCGTAGACGGACGTGCGCAGGTCGTGCATGACGCGCTGGCCGACGGTGGTGGAGATCAGGGTCTGCATCACGCCGAACACGCCGTTGGCGACGGCGGTGGCGATCATGCCCAGCGCGAGTACGGCGAGCAGGCCGGTGCGGCCCTGCGGGATGGCGGTGTCGAGGATCGCGCGCAGCAGGAACGGCGACGCGACCGACACCAGCGAGGACAGGCCGACCAGCAGGCCGACGAAGACGAGGCGAGCGCGGTAGGGGCGGAACAGGCGCATGATGCGGCGGACGTCGACGTCCGCACGGGTGCCGGGTGTGCGTTTCGGTGGCGTCCACCGGCTGACGAGGTCGTTCTCGGGGCGCAAAGGGCTCCTCCGGGTTCGGGTACGAGTTGGGGTGTGGGACACCGCAAGCATAGGGAGTATAGGTCATTGTTACCTATGCTCACAATGAGGTGTCTCCCTGATAGCCTGGGGCCATGGACCCCCGCACCACCGCGACCGCCGAGGAGAGCGCGGCCGGACAGGCTTCACGTCAGGCGGACGGCGAGGCAGCAGCTCAGGTATCCGGCCAGGCGGCCGCGGCCGGCCAGGCGCGCGATCACGCCGCCGCGCAGACCGCCGGGAGGACCGCCGAGCAGGCGCGCGACCAGGCCGCCGGCCGAGCGCCCGTGCCCGGCGCCGACGAGGTCACCGGCCGGCTCGCCGACCAGTTGCTGATACTGAGCCGGCGGCTGCACCGCTCGCAGCGGCGGCTGATGGAACCGTTGGGCATCACCCCCGCCCAGTCCCGGCTACTGCGCACTCTCGCGCACTGCGACGCACCGCCACGGATGGCCGACCTCGCGCAGCGCCTCGACGTGGTGCCGCGCGCGGTCACCACGCTCGTGGACGCGCTGGAGGAACTGGAACTGGTCCGGCGGGTACCCGATCCGCACAACCGGCGGGTGATCAGGATCGAGTTGCGGGAGGACGGCGCGCGGGCGCTGTCCGCGCTGCGCGGGGCGCGCCGGGACGCGGCAGCCGAACTGCTGGCACCGCTGGACGGCGAGCAGCGCGCCGCGCTGTCGGCGCTGCTGGACGTACTCGGCGAGGGCGAGCCCTCGGGACACGGTGGGCACAGTGGGCACCACCGGGCCGGGGCCCCGGAGAAGTAGCAAAAACAAGTGGCGCGCCGCAAAGGACATGCGGCGCGCCGTTCACCAGCAGCGGGCGGCTACTTCGTGATGTCGACCGCGCCATCGCTCGTGGCGCTCGCCGCGCTGCTCCCGCCACCCTGGGCCGGCACCAGGGTCGGAGTGAGCACCGCGGTGCAGGCGCTGCAACGCTTGGCGGCGGCGGGGATCGCGGTCAGGCACTCCGGGCACTCGCGCATAGGCGCGCTCGCAGTCTTCGGGAAGAACTTCTCCTGCATGCGGTTCATCGGCAGCACGACCAGGAAGTAGATCACCGCCGCCACGATCACGAAGCTGATCGTCGCGTTGATGAACACGCCGTACGGGAACGTGACTCCCGAGGCGTGGAAGCTGCGGTGGCTGAAATCACCGGTGGCACCGCTCACCAGGCCGACGATCGGGGTCAGGAACGCCCCGACGAAACCGTTCACCAACGCGGTGAAAGCCGCACCGACGACGATACCGACCGCCAGGTCGACGACGTTGCCGCGCAGCAGAAATGCCCGAAAGCCCTTCATGTGGGGGGTCTCCTCTGTAACCAAGATGTGGAGCCACACAGTGTGCCGTTTACGGCCACGGAGCTGCAAAACCGGTGTGGTTGAGGTCACCCACACGAGTGAGTGCGGCGGTCGAAAACCGTTTGACCCGACGGCCGGTGCGCGGCGAGTCTTGCACGGCTCACGGTTGTTTCCGGCCCGATTGCGGGGGATCGCCCGGAACACCCGGAGCGCCGTACATCTTCCGCTCCCGCCCGGGCCGCAGTTCCGTCCGGGCCCCGACTCCTGCCCGCACCCACGCATCCACCCCAGGACATCATGCCGTCCCTCAACAGCCTCCCCTTCGCCGACCCGGGTCGGCCCGACACCCGTTCCGGCCGCCGGCTCCTGATCTGGCTGGAGTTGGGCCAGTGGCGCGCTCAGCTGGCCGCGGCCGCGTGGGGCACGCTCCACATGGCGTCCGTGGCGTGCTTCCCCGCAGTGGTCGGGGCGGCCGTGCAGGCCGTGGTGGACCGCTCGGGCACCCGTCTGGTGCTGGCCGGCGTCGTGCTGCTCGTGCTCGGGCTGCTCACCGCGCTCGGCGACACGATGCTGCACCGCACCGCGGTCACCAACTGGGTCAGCGCCGCCACCAGGGTGCAGCAACTCCTCGCCGCCAAGGCGGTCGAGCTGGGCGCGGTCCTGACCCGGCGGGTGGCGGCGGGCGAAGTGGTCGCGGTCAGCACCGGCGACGTCGAGAAGATCGGCTGGTTCGTCGAGGCGCTGGCCCGCTTCACCTCGGCGCTGCTGGCCACGGTCGGCGTGGCCGTGGCGCTGCTGGTGTACGAACCGAAACTCGGTGTCGTGGTCGCCGCGTCCGTACCGGTGCTGGCGCTGTCCGTACTGCCGCTGCTGCCCGCGGCCACCCGCCGTGCCGACCTCCAGCGGGAGAAGGGCGGCCGGGCCACGGAACTGGCGGCCGACACCGTGGCGGGGCTGCGGGTGCTGCGCGGGATCGGCGGCGAGGAGCTCTTCCTCGACCGCTACCGCCGCGTGTCGCAGGAGGTCCGCCGGGCGGCCGTGCACAGCGCCCGGATGTGGGCCACCATCGCGGCCGTCCAGGTGGCGCTGCCAGGACTGCTGCTGGTCGGCGTCGCCTGGTACGGGGCGCGGCTGGCGCTGGACGGGCAGATCTCGGTCGGCGAACTGGTCACGGTCTACGGCTCGGTGTCGTTCCTGATGTTCCCGCTGCAGAACTTCGAGGAGATCGCCATGGCCTGGTCGTTCTCCCGGCCGTCGGCGAAGCGTGCCGCGCGGGTGCTGGCGCTGCGGCGGAGCGACGTCGACGGAGCCGCCCGCGGGGCGGTCGGGGAGGCGGTCGGTGGGTCGGCCGGCGGGTCGATCGGTGGGGCGATCGGCGAAGAGGGCGTGGCCGCCCGGACGGACTCCGCCGCGCTCTCGGGCGAGTTGCACGACCCGGGAACGGGGCTGCGCGCGCCGTCCGGGCTGCTCACGGCCGTGGTGGGCGGGGACCCGGACGCCGCGGGCCGGCTCGCCGACCGGCTGGGCGGGCACAGCCCGGTCGCCGTCGAGGGCGAGCCCTCGGCACTGCTCGGCGGCAGGGCGCTGGACGCCGTACCGCTGGCGGTGGCCCGCGCGGCCGTACTCGTGCACGACAAGGACCCGGTGCTGCTGTCCGGCACCCTGGCCGATCTGCTCGACGTGCCCGCGTCCGGCCGCGTCAGCGCCCCGGCGGCGCTGGCCGCCGCGCAGTGCGCCGACGTGCTCGACGCGCTGGTACGTTCCCTGGCCGGCGCCGACGCGGACTCCGGCGACGCGATGCGGGCCCGGATCATCGAGCGCGGCCGGTCGCTGTCCGGCGGGCAGCGGCAACGGCTCGCGCTGGCCCGCTCACTGGTGGCCGACCCCGAGGTGCTGGTGCTCGACGAGCCGACATCGGCGGTCGACGCCCACACCGAGGCGCGGATCGCCCACGGTCTGCGGGAGATCCGCGCCGGCCGTACCACCGTGGTGTTCACGTCGAGCCCGCTGGTCCTCGACCGGGCCGACCGGGTGGTGTTCGTCCACGACGGCACGGCGGTGGCAACCGGCAACCACCACGAACTGCTGCGTACGACCCCGCTGTACCGGGCCGTGGTCACACGTGAGGGTGACGCGCAGGGTGACGACGCGGCCGAGACCGCCGAAGCAGCCGGCGACACCGAAACAGCCGCCGTCACCGAAGCAGCCGGTGTCCGTGGCGACATGTCGATGGAGGAGCCCGCATGATCGGCGTACGACCGCCGGAGCACGACCCCTCGATGCCGGCCCAGAACAGCACCACACTGCCGGTCGGCTCGTCCGCCACGGTGCGCGGCTACGTCCGCGAGCTGGCCCGGCGGCACCGGGGCGCGTTCGCCGTGCTGCTCGGTGTCAACACGGTCGCGGTCGTCGCGTCGATGGTCGGGCCGTTCCTCCTCGGCGATCTGGTGCAGGGCCTGTCGGACGGCCACCACGACATCCATCTGACGCGTACCGTCTGCCTGTTCCTGGCCGCACTGGCGGTGCAGGCGTGCTTCGTGCGGCTGGTACGGCTGCGCGGGGCGGTGCTGGGCGAGCGCATGCTCGCCGACCTGCGCGAGGACTTCCTGGTGCGCTCGATCTCCCTGCCGCCCGGCGTGCTGGAGCGGGCCGGGACCGGCGACCTGCTGTCGCGGATCACCACCGACATCGACCGGCTGTCGGAGGCGATGCGGGAGGCGGTGCCGCAGCTCGCGGTCGCGGTGGTGTGGGCGCTGCTGCTGCTCGGCGCCCTCGCGGTGACCGCCCCGCCGCTGGCGCTGGCCGTAGTGGTGGCGCTGCCGGTGCTGATCGTGGGCTGCCGCTGGTACTTCCGGCGCGCGCCGCACGCCTACCGCGCGGAGGTGGCGAGTTACGCGGCCGTCGCCGCCGCGCTCGCCGAGACCGTCGACGCCGGCCGCACCATCGAGGCGCACGGCCTGGGCGACCGTCGGGAGGAGTTGTCCCGGACCCGGCTGCGGAACTGGATCGGCTGGAGCCGCTACACGCTGTGGCTGCGCAGCGTGCTGTTCCCCGCGATCAACATGACGCACGTGCTGATCCTGACCTCGGTACTGATGATCGGCGGCGGCTTCGCGCTGCACGGCTGGCTGGCCGTGGGCGCGCTGACCACGGGCGCGATGTACGCGCAGATGCTGGTCGACCCGATCGGCCTGATGCTGCGCTGGTACGACGAGTTGCAGACCGCGCAGGCGTCGCTGGCCCGGCTGGTCGGGGTGCGCGAGGTCGCGGTCGACAAGGGCGACGGGGCGCTGGTGCCGGACGGCCGGACCATGACCGCGGACCACGTGCGGTTCGGCTACGTCGCGGGCACCGATGTGCTGCACGATGTGTCGCTGAACGTGCCGCCCGGCACCCGGCTGGCGCTGGTCGGGCCGTCGGGCGCGGGCAAGTCCACTCTCGGGCGGCTGCTGGCCGGGCTGTACGCGCCGCGGACCGGCGAGGTCACCCTCGGCGGGGCCGCGCTGGCCCGGATGCCCGCCGAGCGGGTCAGGGAGCACGTCGCCCTGGTCAACCAGGAGCACCACGTTTTCGTCGGCACCCTCCGCGACAACCTGCGGCTGGCCCGCCCGGCGGCCGACGACGGCGAGTTGTGGGAGGCGCTGGCCGCCGTCGACGCGCAGGAGTGGGCGCGTGCGCTGGCCGACGGCCTGGACACCGAGGTCGGCTCCGGCGGCGCCACCCTCACCCCGGCGCAGGCCCAGCAACTCGCGCTCGCCAGGCTGGTGCTGGCCGACCCGCACACCCTGGTGCTCGACGAGGCGACCTCCCTGCTCGACCCGCGCGCCGCCCGCCACCTCGAACGCTCCCTGTCCCGCGTACTGGACGGCCGTACCGTGGTGGCCATCGCCCACCGCCTGCACACCGCGCACGACGCCGACGTGATCGCCGTGGTCGAGGACGGCCGGATCAGCGAGTTGGGCAGCCACCACCAACTGGTCGAGGCGGAGGGCGCGTACGCGGCACTGTGGCGCTCCTGGCACGGGTGAGACCGCTGGAGCGGGCAAGCCTCTTGTCTTGGAACGGGCGAGGCTGCTGGAGCGGGTGAGGAGTACCGGGGGCAGGGCTCGGCACCTGGCCGTTGACGCCCTGGTCCCGTACCTCACTCGCGGCGCGGCGCTGTCCGACGCCAACACGCTGCTCGGCATGGCCGCCGCCGCGACGTCCATCGCGGGCCCGGTGCTCGCCGGCGTCCTGACCGCGGTCAGCGGTGCGTCCTGCGTGCTCGCCCTGGACGCCGCCAGCTACGCCGTGAGCGTCGTCGTGCTCCTCCTGCTACCGAGCGCGGCACCGCCCGCCGCACGTGTCTCGTCCTTCGCTGCGGACCTGAAAGAAGGCTGGACCGCGTTCCGCTCCCGCACCTGGCTGTGGGTGACCACCGCGCACATCGGCCTGATGAACCTCCTCGTGTGGGGACCGTTCCTGGTCCTCGGTCCCGTCGTCGCCCGGCAGCGGCTCGGCGGCGCGTCGTCGTGGGGTGTGGTGATGGCCGTCGACGGGGCTGGCGCGGTAGCCGGCGGCGTCGCCATGCTCGGTCGCCGTCCGCGCCGGCCGCTGTTCGCGGCGATCGCTGCCTCGCTGGGCTGGTCGTTGCCCTCCGCCGCGCTCGCCACCCGCCTGCCGCTGGCGTGGGTGTGCGTCGCCGCCTTCCTGGCGGGCATCGGCTCGGCGGTCTGCGGCACGCTCTACACGGCCGCCGTGCAGCGTCATGTGCCGCGCGAGGTCCTTGCCCGGGTGAGCGCCTACAGCTCCTTCGGGGCCTTCGTCCTCGGCCCCGTCGGTCTGGCCGCCGCCGGGCCGGTCTCCCTGCTCGTCGGCACGTCGGGAGTGCTCGGCTTCGGCGTGGCGTGGCAGACCTCTGCGGTGATCGCGGTACTCGCCCTTCCCGCGATACGCGCCGCCCGCCCGCCCCGGCCGCCGCACCCTCGTTGCGGCGACTCCACCGAGCGGCCGGCTGACGACGGTGCGGTTAGCCGAACAGCCCGAGGGCACCGACGGCGCAGACACCGCCCGTCACGAAGAACACCGGGGTGAGTATCTTGATCTCCACCCAGCTCCCGGCCCGGAAGCGCATGAACTTCGGCGGACCCAGCGGATGCCAGCGCCTACGGCCGACAGGTATCGGCCACAGGATCGGGCACCCGGAGACGGTCAGCGCGTCGCCGAGGCAGTGCACCAGCGCACCGAGCACAATCGGCATGCCGATCCACATGTAGTGCTGGCCGGGCTCGGTGAACAGCCACGCCTTTCCGTTGCCCGGGTCGTCCAGCGCATCGGCGAGCATCCAGGCGCTCGTCGCGCCGAGCAGCCACACCAGGACGTGGCTGGAGGCGCGTGCCTGCCGCCACAGCAGGCCGTCCACGGCGAGCACCATGTGCACGAAGAGGATCGCCAGCACCGCCCACCGGCCGCCGTAGACGGCCAGCGCCGAAAAACCGACGCCGAGCAGCGCCGCCCACAGCCAGGTGTGGGTCAAGGTCCGGTGGCCGCCGGCGCGGCGAGGGTCACCGCTCATGCGGGTCGTCCTGTAGGCGGTGTGGGAGAGCGCGTCAATGAACTTGCAGGCCAGGTGGGACAGCGGGCCGAAGGCCCGGGAGATGGTCGCGGCCTGGTGGTCCAAGTCGGGCGCCAGGGCCGCACCCGCACAGATCAGCGCACCGACCACGAGAGTCGGCCACGGCATAGGGTCGCCGAGGCCGGCCGCGATGGCGCCGACGCCCAACCAGGCCGTCGCTCCCGACAGCGAGTGTGCTGGTCCCATCATGGTGTAGCGATACCCCCGATTCGGCCGCCCGCAGGCGGAGTTGACGCGTGGTCGACGCCACACCCTACCCGTGGTGATCATCGGCTTCACCGCCGGTTCCGCCCTTGGGCGCCCGGACGGGCAAGATGGAGGGGTGACCCTTATCGATCAGCTCCCTTCCGACGCCGACCCCGATGCCCTCTTCGAAGCGTTCTCGACATGGGCCGAGGGACAGGGCATCACCCTCTACCCGGCCCAGGAGGAGGCGCTGATCGAGGTGGTCTCGGGGGCGAATGTGATCCTCTCCACCCCCACCGGCTCCGGAAAGAGCCTGGTGGCGGCGGGTGCGCACTTCGCCGCGCTGGCCCGCGACGAGGTCACCTTCTACACCGCGCCGATCAAGGCGCTGGTCTCGGAGAAGTTCTTCGACCTGTGCAAGATGTTCGGCACCGAGAACGTCGGCATGCTCACCGGCGACGCTTCGGTCAACCCGGACGCCCCGGTGATCTGCTGCACCGCAGAGGTGCTGGCCTCGATCGCGCTGCGCGACGGGCGGAACGCCGACGTCGGCCAGGTCGTCATGGACGAGTTCCACTTCTACGCCGAACCGGACCGTGGCTGGGCGTGGCAGATCCCGCTGCTGGAGCTGCCGCAGGCACAGTTCGTGCTGATGTCGGCGACGCTGGGCGACGTGGCACGGTTCGAGGAGGACCTGACCCGGCGCACCGGGCGGCCCACCGCGGTGGTCAGGTCCGCGACCCGACCGGTGCCGCTGAGCTACGAGTACCGCACCACACCGCTGACCGAGACCCTCACCGAACTGCTGGAGACCCGCCAGTCGCCGGTGTACATCGTGCACTTCACACAGGCCGCCGCGGTGGAGCGGGCGCAGGCGCTGATGAGCATCAACATGTGCACGCGGGCCGAGAAGGACGCCATCGCCGACCTGATCGGCAACTTCCGCTTCACCACCGCCTTCGGCCGCAACCTGTCCCGCTACGTGCGGCACGGCATCGGGGTGCACCACGCGGGGATGCTGCCGAAGTACCGCCGGCTGGTGGAGAAGCTGGCGCAGGCAGGGCTGCTGAAGGTGATCTGCGGCACCGACACCCTCGGCGTCGGCGTCAACGTGCCGATCCGGACGGTGCTGTTCACCGCGCTGGCGAAGTACGACGGGCAGCGGGTGCGTGTGCTGCGGGCCCGGGAGTTCCACCAGATCGCCGGGCGTGCCGGGCGCGCCGGCTTCGACACGGCCGGCTTCGTGGTGGCGCAGGCTCCCGAGTACGTGATCGAGAACGAGAAGGCGCTGGCCAAGGCCGGCGACGACCCGAAGAAGCGCCGCAAGGTGGTGCGCAAGAAGGCTCCGGAGGGGTTTGTCGGCTGGGGGCAGAACACCTTCGAGAAGCTGATCGCCTCCGAGCCGGAGGCGCTGACCTCCCGCTTCCGGGTCACCCACGCGATGCTGCTGTCGGTGATCGCCCGGCCGGGCAACGCCTTCGACGCGATGCGGCGGCTGCTGGAGGACAACCACGAGGACCGCAGGTCCCAGCTGCGGCACATCCGGCGGGCCATCGCGATCTACCGCTCGCTGCTCGACGGCGGTGTCGTGGAGCGGCTCGACGAGCCGGACTCCGAGGGCAGGATCGTCCGGCTCACCGTCGACCTCCAGCAGAACTTCGCGCTCAACCAGCCACTGTCCACCTTCGCGCTGGCCGCCTTCGAACTCCTCGACCCCGGCTCCCCCTCCTACGCCCTGGACATGGTCTCCGTGGTGGAGTCCACCCTGGACGACCCCCGCCAGATCCTCGCCGCCCAGCAGAACAAGGCGCGTGGCGAGGCGATCGCGGAGATGAAGGCCGACGGGGTGGAGTACGAGGAGCGGATGGAGCGGATTCAGGACGTCTCCTACCCCAAGCCGCTGGAGGAGCTGCTCCTGCATGCCTACGGCGTGTACCGCAAGAGCCATCCGTGGGTCGGCGACCACCCGCTGTCGCCGAAGTCCGTCATCCGCGACATGTACGAACGGGCCATGACGTTCTCGGAGTTCGTCTCCAACTACGAGCTGGCCAGGACCGAGGGCATCGTGCTGCGCTACCTGGCCGGCGCCTACAAGGCGCTTGACCACACCGTGCCCGACGACCTGAAGTCGGAGGACTTCCAGGACCTCACGGCCTGGCTCGGCGAACTGGTACGGCAGGTCGACTCCAGTCTGCTCGACGAGTGGGAGCAACTGGCCAACCCCGAGGTGGAGAGCGCCGAGGAGGCCGCCGAGCGCGCCGACCAGGTCAAGCCGGTGACCGCCAATGCCCGCGCCTTCCGGGTACTGGTCCGCAACGCCCTCTTCCGCCGGGTCGAGCTGGCCGCGCTGGAGAAGTACCATCAACTCGGCGAGCTCGACGCCGAGTCCGGGTGGGACGCCGACGCCTGGGCGGATGCCATGGACGCCTACTGGGACGAGTACGACGACCTCGGCACCGGACCGGACGCCCGCGGCCCGAAGCTGCTGCTCATCGAGGAGCAGCCGGAGCACGGCCTGTGGCGGGTCCGGCAGACCTTCGCCGACCCCAACGGCGATCACGGCTGGGGCATTTCGGCGGAGGTGGACCTCGCGGCCTCCGACGAGGAGGGTCGCGCGGTGGTCCGGGTCACCGACGTAGGCGAGTTGTGAGGGCGTCCGCGCACCCGGCCGCCCGAACATGCACCCTCGCCCACAGCCGCTGACCGGTTCCTGCGCCCCAGCAGCCGCAACAGCCCGCGCAGGACCGGCCGGCCGTCGTCGCCCGCGCTGTCCGGCCGGGCCGGTCCGGCGGCGCCGGGTTCGGCGGATTCGGGGAGTTCAGCGAGCTCCGGAAGATCAGTGGCGAGCCCTTCCGGCAGCGGCAGCAGAAGCGGTGAGGACATGGAGGGAGGCGCCACGGACGGCACGGACAACGCAGGAGGTTCGGGGGCGAGTTCTGCGGCGGCACCTACGGCGCGTCCTGGGGCGGGCCGCAACTCCCTTGCCCGCCCGAGCGCGTCGGCCAGCGCCACGAGGGCCAGCGCGATCTCGTCCGGATGGTCGGCGGTGGTGATCGCCTTGATCTGCTCGGGTGCGGCAAGACCGGGACGGCCAGGTGGCAGGGCGGCGCGCAGCTTGCGCAGATGCGCGCGTTCGTAAGGATCGGGCACCGCGCTGTCGACGAACTCCGGCCCGAGCAGTGCCGACCAGACGGCCGCCTCGTCCCACGCGTCGTAGGCATCGCGCACGAGTTGGGCGACGCGGCGGGAACGCCAGCCGCGGGCCCGCTCGTCCTCGCCATCGGCCACCGCGGCCCGCAGCCCCTCGGGCAAGGGGCCGCGCAACAGCGCAGGGCTGTGCTCGGCGAGCACCGGAAGGTCCCGGGCGAGATACATCCACACCAGCGCGTGATACCGGTTCACATACCAGCGGACCGGGCGCATGTGCCCTGCCCTGGCCAGCCGGACGAACCGCTCCCGGCCCACGCCGAGTTCCTTCGCCGCCTCGGCGCTGCCGACGAGCCGGAGGCGGTCGAGCAGCGGCAGCGGATGGCCACCCTCGGCGACGAGCCGGTCCACCTCGTCGGGTCTGACCTTCCAGCTACGCGACCCGCACGCGACCGTGGAGACCTCACCGATCTGCACGGCGAGGTCGAACTCGTCGTAGTCGAGGCCCAGCGCGTCCCGGGCCCGGCCGAGCGTCATCAAGGGGGCGTCCGCCGTCGCCCGCGGTGGCCCGTCCGCCACGAGCCGGTCCTGCCGCGCCCGCTCCGGCCCACCATGCTCCGGCCCGGCGGCCTCACCCAGCCCACCGCGGACCGAGCCACCACGATCTGGACGGCCGCGGTCCACACGGCGCCGATCCTGCCTCGACCGCGCCGCCCGCGCCCGGTCCACGCTCGCCTGTCCGGCCCGGTTCTGCACCTGCCGCTGCTGCGTCGCACCCATCTCCATCACCTTCCGCGAAGTTCGATCACTGACAGTGACCAAACTAGCGCGGAAAGTCGAACCTCCGCGGAGAGCCTGTGGATAACTCCGAAATCCGGACGAAACCCGCAGCTCAGGCGTGTGCTGTGCCGGACTGCCGCGGCGCGACGCCGAGATGTTCGCCGACCCGGCGCACCAGCCGTGTCATCTCGTACGCGACCTGGCCGATGTCCGCGTCCATCCCGCTGAGCACGGACAGGCAACTTCCGTCGCCCGCCGCCGTGACGAAGAGGAAACCCTCCTCGAACTCGATCATGGTCTGCCGCACCCCGCCGGTGCCGAACTGCCGGCCGGCGCCCTTGGCAAGGCTGTGGAAACCCGATGACACAGCGGCCAGGTGCTCGGCGGTCGGCCGGTCGAGATCACCGCTGGCACCCGTGACCAAGCCGTCGTTGGACAGCACGAGCGCGTGCTGCACGTGTGGCACCCGCTTGGTCAGGTCATCGAGCAGCCATGCGAGCCCGTTGCCCACCGTCATGGCCTACCTCCCATCTCCGCTGCGGTACGCAGCCTGGTACGCCGAACGCGCAAGAGCAAGCCCCTCCCCGTGCCGACCGCAGTCGGACGGCCGTTCGCACGGCTCCGGACGGATGGAATCAGCCACCACGCGGGGCATACATGATGACGCCGACACCGACGAGGCAGACCACCGCGCCGATCACGTCGAAACGGTCCGGCCGGTAGCCGTCGAGGATCATGCCCCACACCAGCGAACCCGCGACGAACACCCCGCCGTACGCCGCCAGGATGCGCCCGAAGTCGCCGCTCGGCTGGAGCGTCGCGACGAATCCGTAGCAGCCGAGGAAGACGACACCCGCGGCGATCCAGCCGATTCCGCGGTGCTCGCGCAAGCCCTGCCAGATCAGCCACGCACCGCCGATCTCCAGAACGGCGGCGAGAAGGAACAAGGCAACGGAGCGCAGCGTGATCATGCGACCATGATGCATGGCCGGATTGGAGCGCGGACACGACCGGGTGCGGGAGTTCTTCGCGGCGCGGGCCGCCGGCTGGGAAGTGCGCTTTCCTGACGACAGCCCGGCGTTCGCGGCCGTGATCGCCGAGTTGGGGCCGCGGCGGGGCAACGCGGTGCTCGACGCGGGATGCGGTACGGCGCGGGCGCTGCCGCAGGTGCGGACCGCGGTCGGGCCCGAGGGCATCGTCGTCGGTGTGGATCTGACTCCCGAGATGCTGCGGGAGGCGGTCGCGCTCGGCCGCCGAGCACATGGCGCGCTGATCGAAGCCGACTGCACGCGACTGCCGCTGGCGTCAGGCGTGTTCGACGCCGTGCTCGCCTCGGGGCTCGTGCACCATCTCCCCGATCCGGCCGCCGGCTTGCGCGAACTCGCCCGCGTCACCCGGCCGGAGGGCCGTCTCGCGCTCTTCCACCCGTGCGGCCGCGCCGCGCTCGCCGCCCGCCACGGCCACCCGCTCCCGCCCGACGATGTGCGCGCGCAGCCCCGAATCGGGCGGCTGCTCGGCAGCACCGGATGGGAGTTGCTGCTCCTCGACGACTCCGACGCGCGCTATCTGGCGCTGGCGGTCAGGAAGCCCTGAACGGACGGACGGAACCCGCCGCGGCGGAGAAGCTGTTCGATCCCCTCGGACGACCCGGCCCCGCGGCTCGGGGCAGCTTCCTGCCCTTGGCGCTACGGCGCGGGCCAGGGCCGGGGTGGACGTCGGTGTGGGTGAGGTCCTCGCAGGCGAGCGCCACCTCGACGGAGACGCCCGTGGCCGCCGCGTGTGCGAGCCGCTCGCGGACCTCGCGCGGGGTGCGCGGGCGGTAGCCGGGGCCGTCGAGGCAGCACAGGCAGGTGGGGTGGAACCGGAGCCCGGCGGCCAGCACGGCGGCGAGGGCGCGCCAGCCCGCGGTGTCCCGCCTACGTGGCACGGCGAGTTGCTGGCCGGCGTCGACGAGCGGACCGCCGCAACGCGGACAGGCGTCCCCGCGGCCGCCGTTGCCGTGCTTCTTCCACGAAGCGCGGCACGGCACGCAGACGAAGTGGGAACGCCCGATCTGGGACATGGCCGCGATGGTAGGCGGCAACTCCCCGGCGCCGCCAATGGTTTGCGTCGAGCGCGCCTGTTCCTGCGCCGTACCGGACCGCTTCGCGCACGGTTTCCTCACTTCCATGCCCCTCGACGCGGAGGTTACCGGCTGGTTAGGGTGCGGCGGACCGGGCGGGCGACAGGGAGGTAGGGATGGGCGGCAACGCGGAGGACACGCCGGAGGAGGACGCGCTGCTCGTGCTGACCGCGGCGATGCTGGCGCCTGGCGGTTTCCCCGGTGTGCTGGGCGACGACTACCCCGCGGCGTGCGCGCGGTTGGGGCTCGAACCGCTGGTGGGCGGCTACGGCTTGGTGTTCGGGCAGGACTCCGCCGGGGCGCGCTGGACCGTGGCCACGACCGACGCCGCGATGGTCGCGTGCGCGCTGGCCGCATGGGACTGCGGGCTCGAGTACGACCTGTCGCCGGACGAGAGCACCATGATCGCGTCCCTGCCGGGCTGGCCGCTGCCGGTCGCCGTCGCGGCGCCCGGCATCCCC
>NZ_JACEGK010000107.1:0-17178 GCF_056859195.1 Streptomyces sp. NH27 | reverse complement strand
AGTCCGGACAGTTCACCGCGCGAGGCGACGCCCAGCTTCGGATACGCCTTGTACAGGTGGTAGCCGACCGTGCGCGGGCTGAGGAACAGCCGCCCGGCGATGTCCTTGTTCGACAGGCCGTGCGCTGCCAGCCGGACGATCTGCCCCTCCTGCGGGGTGAGCCCCGCCTGATCGGCGAGTGACCGCGTCTCCTGATGCGCTGTCACCAGCGCGCCGGAAGCACCGAGTTCGCCGCGCGCCCGGTCCGCCCACGAGTGGGTGCCGAGCCGCTCGAACACCTCCAGCGCGGACCGCAGCCGCCCGGCCGCCTCGCTCCTGCGCCGGGCCCGCCGCAGCCACTCCCCGTACAGCAACTCGGTACGGGCCGCCTCCAGCGCACGCCGGTGCGGGTCGTGCCCGGCCAGCGCCGCCGTGAAGTACTCCTCCGCCTGCTCGTCCGGGGCCAGCAGTGCCCGGCAGCGGGCCACCATGGCGTCCGCCCAGCCCTGCCCCGCGCGCTGCGCCCACCGCTCGAACCGGGCGAACGACTCGGCCGCGCGCGCCGGTTCGCCGAGGCGGACCGCCGCCTCCACCAGGTCCGGCACGCTGCGGATGGCGGAGATGTGGTGCCGCAGCAACGGCCCGGCGAGCAACTCCAGCCGCTCCAGCGCCGATCCGGCCCGGCCCAGGCCCAGGTCGAGCAGGCCCTGCGACCAGTACGCCCACGCGGCGCCCGGCGCGGTGGTGACACCCGGAGCGGCCGCCAGCGCCTCGGCGACGTGGGCACGGCACTCCGCCTCGTCGCCCCGCAACGCGGCCACCTGCGCCAGCGCTCCGCTCAACTGGCTTATCCACTGGGCCTGCTGGGTGTCCCGGGCGATCCGCAGCCCCTCGGCCGCGGTGGCGTGCGCGTCGGCGATCCGCGACTCGAACACTTCCACCTCGGCCCGGAAGAACAGCACCGTCGCCAGCCGCCCCACCCCGCCGCTGTCCCTGCACTCCGCCACCAGTTCGGCGGCCAGTTCGTACGACTCCGCGTCCTGCCCGCGCACCATGCCCGCCGCGCACAGCATCGCCAGCTCGCGCGGGTCGGCGCCGCCCCCGCCGGCCGCCCGCGCCGCGGCGGCGGCCGAAGCCAGACCGGCCGGGCCGGCGGACGAGCGGACGGGTCCATCCAGCGCGGTGATGACGAAGTCCGCGACCGGGCGGATCGCCGTGTCCGCGGGCAACTCCAGCGCCGCCAGCCGCCGTATCGTTTCGTCGACCTCGGCGGCGCCCAGGTACCACGCGGTGTGCACCGCCTGTACCAGCATCCGCCCGGCCCGTACGGGATCCGTCGCGGCCGCCGCGTCGGCGCCCACCAGCAGCATCCGGTGCGCGCCGGGGAACGCGCCCTGCCAGAAGTCGGCGAGCGCCCGTACGTACAGCGTCCGGGCACGCACCACCGCCTCCGCCGTGGAACCGGGGGTCAGCGTCGGGGCGGCGGCGCGGGCGGCCTGCTCGGCGAACTCCCGGGCCCGGGGCAGCTCGCCGGCCTCCGAGGCGGCCTCGGCGGCCAGCAGGAGCCGGCCGGCGCGGGCGGCGGAGTCGGTGCTCAGCCGGGCGGCACGCTCGTAGGCGGCCGCCGCGGCGGAGTGGCCGCTGCGCTCGCGGGCCCGGGCCGCGGTGGCCTCCAGGGCGGCGGCCACCTCCTCGTCCGGCCCGGTTGCGGCCATCGCCAGGTGCCAGGCGCGGTGGTCGGGGTCGTGCACGGGGTCGACCGCGTCGGCCAGCGCCCGGTGGGCGGCCAGCCGCTCCGGCAGCGGGGCCCGCTGGTGGATCGCGGCCCGCATCAGGGGATGGCGGAACCGCAGCCGGTCCTCCTCGTCGACCAGCACGATGCCCGCGTCCTGCGCCGGTGGCAGGTCGTTCACGCCGACACCGAGCGCGGTGGCGGCGGCGAGGAGCGTGCCCGGGTGGCCGGTGTGGTCGGCGGCGGCGATCAGCAGCAGCGTCTGAGTGCGGGGCGGCAGCTTGCCGACCCGGCTGTGGAAGGCGGCTTCCAGCCTGCTGGTCAGCGGCAGCACGCCGGGCCCGGGGTCCGCGCCGGTGCCGGCCAGGTCGGCCGCGCGGGCGCGGCTCGTCCCGATCCCGCTCGTCCCGCCGGTCGCGTCCAGGGCGAGCGGCAGCTCCAGCAGCGCCAGCGGGTTGCCCTGCGCCTCCGTCAGTACCCTGCGCCGTACGGCCGGGGCCAGCCCGGCGCCGCGCTCGCCCAGCAGCGCACCGGCCGCCGTCTCGTCGAGCCCGTCAAGCCGCAGCTCGGGCAGCCCCGGCGCGGCGAACGACCCCTCGACGTCGCGGGCCGCGAAGAGCATCACCACGCCCTCCGCGTCCAGCCGCCTGGCCGCGAACGCCAGCGCGTCCGCGGACGCCCGGTCCAGCCAATGGGCGTCGTCCACGACGCACAGCAGCGGTCCGTCGCCCGCGTGCTCCGACAGCAGCGACAGCACCGCGAGACCGACGAACATCGGCTCGCCCGCGTTTCCCGCGATCAGCCCGAACGCCGCACGCAGCGCCAGCTGCTGCGGCTCCGGCACCGAGTCGATCGCGCCCATCGCCTTGCGCAGCAGCAGCTCCAGCCCGGCGTACGGCAGTTCGGCCTCGAACTCGACACCCGAACTGCGCACCACGGCGAAGTCCGCCGCGCCCGCCCGCGCCACTGCGTGCGCCAGCAGCGCGGTCTTGCCGATCCCGGCGTCCCCGCGTACCACCAGCACCCCACTACGGCCCGCCCGCGCCCCGTCCAGCAGCGCCTCGACCGTGTCCGCTTCGGCTTCCCGTCCATGCAGCATGTGGTGCACGCTAACCGATGTCCGGCGTCGGGACGATCTTCGCCGCTTCCCGAGGCGGCCCGGCCAACCCGGCACGGATCGCCCGCTCGACCGGGGAATACGCCTCGTCGGGCCGCTCCAGGCGCAACGGTTCGGCCGGATACAGCGGCGGCTGCGCCATGAAACGGGGCCGGGCGCCGTGGTGCGGCTGCGCCGCGTGCACCAGGAACGGGTGGCACAGGTACACGTCCCCGGCCCGTCCGGTGGCCAGGGCGAGCGGGCGATGCGCGCTCGCCTCGTCCACCTCCTTCGCGAAGGTGAAGATCGACGCGCCCTCCTCGCCGTACGGCCGCAGCACCCGTGGCACGTCCAGGTGCGAGCCGATCCGGATGCGGGTGGGCGCGTCGGCCGCCGCCACGTCCGTGAACAGGAACAGCATCAGCAGCGCGCGGCCCGCGGACCGTACGTTGGCGTGATACTGCTGTCCGCCCGGCGGCAGGAAGCTCGCGTCGATGTGCCAACCCGCGTCATCGGGCTCGGTCGGGTGCGGGAAGCGCAGCGGGAACGAGCCGAGCGAGGCGCGCGGCGCCCACCGGCCCGCGCCCACCAGAAGGTCGAACGCGGCATGCAGGACCGGGGTGTTGGCCGCCTCGGCGAAAGGTGGCTGCGCCATGTCGCCGACCCGGTGCACCGGCTCGGTCCACGTGGCCGGGTCGTCCGGATCGCACCCGGTCTGCTCCCACCGCAGCGCCGCGCACTGTCGCGCGGTGCTCCCGGCGAACGCGCCTTCCACCTTCACGAAGCCGTCCCGGAGGAAGCGGTCCGCCAACTCGCCATCGGTCACCCGCCGATCCTCGCGCGTCCCGGGCCCGGGGGCACCCGATTTTCCGCGGCGCCCCCGGAGTACGCGGGGGCCTTGGACCGCCCTCCATTTGCCGGTCGGTCCTACGAGGCGCCGGGTACGGTGGCGCGGGCGTTGCGGAGGAAGTCCGCGTTCGTGGGGGTCTCGCGCAGGCGGGCGAGCAGGACCTCGGTGGCGCCGTGCGGGTCGCGGGAGACGAGCGCGCGGCGCAGGTGGTAGCGGACCGCCAACTCGTCTGCGGGGACGAGCAGTTCCTCGCGGCGGGTGCCGGAGGTGGTGATGTCGATCGCCGGGAAGACCCGGCGCTCGGCGAGGAAGCGGTCGAGGTGCAACTCCATGTTGCCGGTGCTCTTGAGCTCCTCGTAGTAGAAGTCGTCGGCGCGCGAGCCGGTGTCGACCAGGGCGGTCGCGAGGATCGTGAGGGAGCCGCCCTCCTCGGCCAGCCGGGCCGCGCCGAACAGCCGCTTGGGGCCGATCAGGGCGGCGGCGTCCACGCCGCCGGACAGCGTGCGGCCGCTGCCGGCGCCGTTGTTGTTGTGGGCCCGGCACAACCGGGTCAGGGAGTCGAGCAGGATCACCACGTTGCGGCCCTGCTCGACCATCCGCTTCGCCCGCTCGATCGCGAGTTCGGCGACCTGGATGTGCTGCCGCGCGGGCTGGTCGAAGGTCGAGGAGATGACCTCGCCGCGGACGCTCGCCCGCATGTCGGTGACCTCCTCGGGGCGTTCGTCCACGAGCAGCACCATCAGGTGCGCCTCGGGGTGGTTGGTGGCCACCGCGGCCGCGATGCCCTGCAGCAGCACGGTCTTGCCGGCCTTGGGCGGCGCGACGATCAGGCCGCGCTGGCCCTTGCCGATCGGCGCCATCAGGTCGATGACCCGCCCGGCGGCGGCCGACGAGCCCCTGAGCGCGGAACTCTCCAGCCGCAGCGGCTCCTTGGGGTGCAACGGTGTGAGGTCGGCGAAGTGGGGGCGCGGTGCGGCCGGCGGCAGTCCGTTGACGGACCGGACGTCGGCGAGGGTGCCGGGCTTGCCGACGGTGCCCTCGACCAGGTCGCCTCTGCGCAGCCCGGCCCGGCGGACCAGCGCCTGCGGCACTGCCGGGTCGTCGGGGGAGGGGAGCAGGCCGGGGCCGCGCAGCCGGGCCTGTCCGCCGCGCTCGGTGTCGAGCACGCCGGTCACCCGCTGCGGCAACTCCTGCCGGTTCAGCGGGCGTTCGAGAATCTCGGTCATGGATGTCGTCCTTTCGCGGACGGATGGTTCTGACGGGCGGCGCCGTACGCCGCCATAGGGCGTGAGGGGGCTGCGGCCCGAGCGGATGGATGCACGCTCCGGGTGCCGCGGAAGGTCCGGCGAGGACGAGGATCGGCCGTCGCCGTGTGAGTCGGAAGAACAGACCACGCTCGGATGAAAACCGAGGGGGAGAGAGGGACGGAGCGCCATCAGAAAGGCGCGAACCTATAATTCCCTGCGGTGACCCTACCACAGTCCGGTCCGTCGCTGTACTACTCCACCTCGATGCCGTGCTCCTGCACCAGCTCGACCAGGCCGCCGGCGCCCTGGTAGCCCTTGCCGCCGGGCACGAAGGTCCAGTCGTCGCCGGCTCGCCTGCGGAAGGAGCCGAGCACCAGGGCCGTCTCGCCCGGGCGGCCGTCGGAGACGTCCAGCCGGTCCGCCTCGCTGCCCTCCGGGTCGGTCAGGCGTATCCGGGCGTCGGTGAAGCCGGCCAGATCGGCGTCCGGGTTCACCTCGGGATCGATCGCGGCGACCAGCACCACCCGGTCCGCGGCGGCCGGCAGCCGGTCGAAGCTCACCCAGATCGCCGCCTTGTCACCGCCCAGGCCCGGCATCATCCGTACGCTGCCGTCCGGGGTGCGCGGGTTGTTGTAGAAGACGAAGTGGTCGTCGCCGAGCACCCGGCCGCCGGCGCACACCAGCGCGCACACGTCGAGCGCCACGTCCCCGGCCCACCACATGCCCAGCACGCTCGCGTCAGGCTCGTCGTCAAGTCCGAGGCCCTGTGCGACAGTTGGTGTCACGTCGGTCTCGCGAGCGGCCGTCGCGCCGCCCAACCGCCCGCCCAGGCCGTGCTGGTGCAGCAGGTCCACCAGGTCGGTGCCCGACACCAGCGTCAGCGGCTTGCCGTTGGCGAAGGCGTGCGAGGTCGGGCCGAAGCCCGAAGTGGTGATCAGCACACCCTTGTTGGCGCCGAGCGACTGCACGGTCCCGAACAGGTCGCGTACGGCGCTGGGCGTGACCGTGTTGCGGTACCGCTTGACCTGCACCACGATCTTGCCGCCGCGGATCGGGTCCGGGTCCAGCGCGTCCACGTCCACCCCGCCGTCGCCGGACCGCACCGTGGTGACCGCGCTCATGCCCATCGCCCGGAACAGCTCCGCGACCAGCTCCTCGAACTCCAGCGGGTCCATCGTCAGCAGGTCCGGCTCCTCGCCGCCGCCGTGCGTGACCACCCCGCGGCCCGCCTCGCCCGGCTGCCGCACCGGCACCACCGCCGCCCGGCGGTCCGGCCGCGCCGACAACTGGCCGCCCAGGCCGTCGACCAGGCAGTCCACCGCGTTCACCTGCGCGAGGTTCACCGCGGTGAAGTCCGCCCGGGAGACCATCGCGGTGGCCAGGAACACCGGGGTACGGTGCCCGGTCGCGGGATCGGTGTCGTCCACGAACCCGTTGAGCACCACCGAACCGAGCAGGTCGAAGGTGTCCGCGCCGAACACCTCGCGCAACACCAGCAGCAGGCACTGCGCCAGCAGGTCCCGGTAGGCCGCCCGCCGTTCGGTGACCGGCCGCGCCACCTCCTTGTCCCGGTCCACGCTCGGCATGTACCGCACCAGCGCCGCCTCCGGCACCACCGAGAACGCCGGCAGCTCCCAGTTCAGCACCAACTGCCGCTCGGGCGCCTCGAACGTCGCCGACACCTGCCGCGGCAACCCCTCCGGCCACGCCCGCGACGAGTACAGCGCCCCCGTCAAGTACTCCTCCACCGCGTCCGGTTCGCCGCCGCGCAGCCGCTCCAGCGAGTCGCGCACCCCCGCGTTGTGCCGGCGTATCTCGGCCAGCCGCTGCTCCGCCCAGCGCCGGTAGCGCTCCTGGTAGTCGGCGAGTTGGTGCTGTCGCTGCGCCTCGGCGGCTCGCGCCACCGCCAGATCGTGCTCGTAGCGCTCGCGCACCTGCCGGTCCTGGCGGCCCAGGCCCCACGCCGAGCGGTGCGCGGGGGCGTAACTCTCCAGCTGCGGCATCGCCACCGGAACCGCGAGCGGACCCGGCGCGAACGGCTCCAACTCCTCCGGGAGCACCAGCGCTTCGGGCGTGAAGACCGGCGCCGCGCAGCCCGCCCGCAGCAGCCCCGCCAACTCCTCGCTCCTGCACTCCAGTTCCTCGGTGCGCCGGCGGGCGTCGTCCTCGCGGCGGCGCCGGTACGCGGCCTGCTGCTCCTTCTGCGAGCGGGCCAGCGCGCGCTCCGCGGCCCGCTGCCGCCGTTCGGCCTCGCGCCGCTGCTGCTCTCGGGCCCGGTGCCGGGCCTCCGTCTGCCGCTGCTGCTGGCGCTGGATCTCGGCCCAGGTGGACACCAATCCGGTCGAACGACGGCTCATGCGGCTACAGCTCCCCCTCCGGCGGCGCGCGTCAGCGCATGGGCGGCCGCCGACTCGCGCCCACCGCCCGGCTCGACCGCCCGGTCACCGAGCGTACCCCTCTGCCAGCAGCTTCACCGGTTCTTCGCCGCGCTGCGCCGCCGCAGCACCACCACCGACACGCCGGCGAGCAGCACCAGCGAGCCACCGACCGCCCAGGCCGTCGGCGAGGCCACCGCGGATCGCGACGACACCGGGGTGGCGTGCGCCTCCTCGGGGGCCTGCGGCGCGGCGTGTCCGGCCCGCGCGGAGTCCGGCGCGGTGCCCGCGTCGGCCCGCCGCTCGGGCGCCGCGGCGTTCAGCGTGCCCACCGACGTGGTGTGGTCCGCCGCCGAGAAGCCCCAGTTGAGCAGCTTCGTCGCCTCGGTGTAGACGGCGTTGGTCTGGCCGGACTGCGGGTTCATCAGCGAGACGATGATCGTACGGCCGTTCTTGCGCGCCGCGGCGACCAGCGTGTTTCCCGCGTTCGTGGTGTAGCCGTTCTTCACGCCGAGCAGGCCCGGGTACGCGGTGACGCCCTTCTCGCCGGTCAGCAGCCGGTTGGTGTTCTCGATGCCGAAGGACGTCACGTACGAGCCCTGCGCGTCGTAGCCGCCGGGGAACTGCGAGTCCTTCGTCGAGGCGTACTGCGCGAAGTCCGGGTTGTTCAGCCCGGCCCGGGCGAACACCGCCAGGTCGTACGCCGAGGAGACCTGGCCCGGCTCGTCGTAGCCGTCCGGGGTGACCACATGGGTGTCCACCGCGCCCAGCATCCGCGCCTTGGCCTGCATCTCGGTGACGGTCTTCGCGACCGAGCCGTTCATGTTCGCCAGCACGTGTACGGCGTCGTTGCCGGAGGCGAGGAAGACGCCCCGCCACAGGTCGGCGACGGTGTACGTCTGGCCGGGCTGCACCCCGACCAGGCTGCTGCCGTCGCCCAGGCCGGCCAGGTCGGAGTCCTTGACCTTGTGCTTGAGGTCGGCGGGGAAACGCGGCAGCACCGTGTCGGCGAAGAGCGTCTTGAGGGTGGAGGCGGGCGGCAGCTGGCGGTGCGCGTCCTTCGCGGCGAGCACCTGGCCGGTGCGGGCATCGGAGACCGTCCAGGACAGCGCGGACAGGTCGGACGGCAACTCCGGCGCGCCGGAGCGGGGCAGCACGTGCACGCCGGGCTCGGCGAGCAGCGTACGGTCCACGGCCGTCTGTGAGGTGTCGGCGGAGGTGCCCGACGAGCCCTGGCCGCCGCCGGATGCGGGTGCCACGGCCGGAGCGGCAACCGCGGCCACCGCGGGTCCGGCGGTCAGCGCGGTCAGGCAGCACGCGGCGGCCAGCGCGGCGGCGGGCAGGGCGGCGGGCAAGGTGACGGGAGGGGCGGTGCGGCGGCGAGCGGAGTGGCGAGGGGGACGGATGGCGTTCATGTGGTCACCGTAAGAATGGTGAACATATCCGGCGCGGTGGCGCAGTCCATACCGGTGAGGCCGCTGCGCCTGCGGGGGACTCCGTCGCCGCCAACAGGATGTACCGTCATATGTCGGATATTCGTACTGCACTGACTGTCCGTCGAGTACGCCGCCGCACGTCCGTTTCACGACGGCGTACGGGTCGCGCGACGGCGTACCGGCAGGTGCTCCAGGGCCGGGCCGGCCGCCCCCGACTGCCCCGACCGCTCAGCCCAGGTCCGCCAGCCCCCGCGCGATCGCCGCCTCGTCCAGCGGCGACGGCGCCGCCTTCATCACCGAGGCCGCCACCGCATCCACCACACCGCCCGCCCCGCGGTCCAGCGCGGCCTTCAGATACCGCACCGCGTCCAGCACGTTCCCGGCCGCGCTCGGCGAGTCGTCGACCTCCATCCGCAGGTCGATGTCGAGCGGGGTGCCGCCGAACGCCTCGGCCTCCACGCGGATGAAGGCCACCTTGCGGTCCCCGAGGAACGGGATGAAGTCGGCGCCCACGTGCACCTGCGGCTCGGCCGAGGCCGCGCCCGTGCCGCCGGCGAACATGCCCTGCGCCTTCGTGGCCTTCTTGTCGGCCATCCGCTCGGCGTCCTGCATGTTCCAGAAGTCCATGTTGCCGCCGCCCAGCAACTGGTAGGTGCTGCGCAGGGCCACGCCGTTGCGCCGCAGCACGTCCACCAGCGCGCGGTGGATCAGCGTCGCGCCGAACTGGCTCTTGAGGTCGTCGCCGGCCAGTGGCAGCCCGGCCGCCGCGAACCGCTCCGCCCACTGCGGGGAGCGGGCCACGACCGAGGGAATGCAGTTGAGGAAGGCGCAGCCCGCCTCCAGCGCCGCCTGCGCGTACAGCTCGGAGGCCGCCTGGCTGCCCACCGGCAGGAAGTTCACCAGCACATGCGTGCCGCTCTCCTTCAGCCGCCGCACCACGTCCTCCAGGCTCGCCTCGCCCCGCACGTCGAGCCGGTCCGCGCTGCCGCGCCCCACCCCGTCGGCGAGCGGGCCCTCGGTCACCGGCACGCCCAGGTGCGGCACCTGCGCGAACGCCCGCGAGTTGTTCGGCGCCGCCCAGATCGCCTCCGACAGGTCCCGCCCGGTCTTCCCGGTGTGCACGTCGAAGGCCGCCGAGAACTCCACATCGCCGATGGTGTACCCCGCGCACACCGGGTGGGTCAGCCCCACCGCGCCCGGCTCCGCGTCCCGGTAGAACTCCACGCCCTGCACCAGCGACGACGCGCAGTTGCCGATGCCGACGATGCCGACCCGTACGGTGCCCATCCGAGGTCCCCTCCCGTGCCCGGCGGCCGGCGGATGCGCGGACCGCGTGCCGATGATCCTATCGGCGGGTCCGCTGGCCTGCGGGTTTCCGGGGCCGGCAAGGCGGGGCGGGGTCGGTGGGAGCGGGCGTGGTGGTCGCGGCGGGGTCAGCGGGGCCGGGCGGTTCGACGGGGGAACCGGGCCTCGGCTTACGGCCTCGTGCACCAGGTCGTCAGTGCAGCAGATCCGCCAGCAGCCGGTAGGACTCCAGCAGTTCGGCACGGTCATACGTACTGGTGGTCACCAGGAACTCGTCGGCGGCGCTGCGCGACAGCAGCGACTCGAGGGACTTCGCCACGTCCTCCGGGGTGCCGTGGATGTGCCCGGTCATGGCCTCCTCGAAGCGGTCCCGCTCCGCGCCGGACATGGGGGTCGCGGTGATCGACGCGTACGGCGCCAGCGCCGGGAAGACGCCGTGCGTGCGGGAGTACGCCGACGCCCACGCCTCGGAGACCAGCAGCCGGCGCGCCCGCTCCCCGGTGCCGGCGACCGCCACGGTGCCGGACAGCACCACGTACGGCGCGGCCGCCCACGGCGAGGGGCGGAACGCGGCGCGGTAGCGATCCACCGCCCGCAGCATCGCGTCCTCGCCGCGGATCCCGCCGATCACCAGCGGCAGGCCGTGCGCGGCGGCCAGGTCGGCGCCGCTGCCGGTGGCGAGGAGGAACGGCGCCGGGCGCAGCCCCTCGGCGGGCCAGGCGTGCACTTGCGGATACGCGCGCTGGGTGCCGTCGAACCAGCCGAGCAGCTCGCCGATCTGCCCGTCGAAGCCGTCCGCGGCCTCCTTGCCGTGGCCGAGTGCCTTGCGTACGCCGCCGGTGAAGCCGACCGAGCGGCCCAGTCCCATGTCGATCCGCCCGGGGAAGAGCGACTCCAGCACCCCGAACTGCTCGGCGACCACCAGCGGCCGGTGGTTGGGCAGCATCACCCCGCCGGTGCCGACCCTGATCCGCGAGGTCGCCGAGGCCACGGCGGCCGCCAGCACCGTCGGCGCGGAGCCGGCCACCCCTGGCACGCTGTGGTGCTCCGAGACCCAGAACCGGTGGTAGCCCAGCGTCTCCACCTGCCGCGCGAAGC
The DNA here is from genome assembly GCF_056859195.1 of Streptomyces sp. NH27. Classification (NCBI taxonomy): domain Bacteria; kingdom Bacillati; phylum Actinomycetota; class Actinomycetes; order Kitasatosporales; family Streptomycetaceae; genus Streptomyces; species Streptomyces sp. NH27. The sequence continues at coordinate 6,060 of NZ_JACEGK010000107.1, read as the reverse complement.
CGACGGTCGCGCGCAGCGCCTGCGGCGGGTCCTCGCCCTCGCGGGTACGGGACCGGTCCAGCACGGAGAACGGCGTGTCGCGCAGCAGAGAAGTCACTTGCGATACAACGCCCCGGATCCGCCGCCTAGTCCCACCTGTGCTGTTGCGGGCACTCTTGTGGCCGCGCCGGGGCGGGCCTATCTTTGGCCCGCCTCTTTGGCCCGCCCGGAGCAGCCCGGGCGCCGGAAGCGTAGGGAAAGGACGCGCGTCATGGCCTTACGCGGACGTCACCGCCGCTATCGTCCGAGCCGGGTCTCCCAGGCGTCGCTGACCGTCACCGCGGGCGGTGCCGGGCTCGCGCTGCCGCTGATCGGGATGAGCAGCGCGCACGCGGCCACCGCCGGGGTGTGGGACAAGGTCGCCAAGTGCGAGTCCTCCGGCAACTGGACGATCAACACCGGCAACGGGTATTACGGCGGGCTCCAGTTCACCGCCAGCACCTGGCGGGCGTACGGCGGCACCGCCTACGCCGTGCGCGCCGACCTCGCCTCCAAGAGCGAGCAGATCGCGGTCGCCGAGAAGGTGCTCGACAACCAGGGGCCGCGCGCCTGGCCGGTCTGCTCGGTGCAGGCCGGGCTGATCCGGGAGCCGGCGACGGCCTCGCACACCGTCCAGGTGTCGACCGGCACGAAGAAGGCCGGTGCCGCGCCGAAGAAGAAGACCACGACGCACACGTCCCGGACTGCGCACCCGGCCCACCCGGCCGCCGCGAAGACGTCCGGCAGGAAGTCGTCCGAGGCGAAGGCCGACGCGAAGAGTCCGGACGTCAAGAAGTCGGACGCCAAGGACCGCTACACCGTCGCGCACGGCGACACGCTCTCCGGCATCGCGGCGGACCACCAGGTCAAGGGCGGTTGGCCGGCGCTGTACGCCGACAACCACGCGGTGGTCGGCGACGACCCCGATCTGATACTGCCCGGCCAGCGGCTGACCCTGGCGGCACCCGCCAGGACGGCGCCGAAGAAGACCACGCACGCGCCCGCGGCCAAGCCCGCGCCGAAGCCGGCAGCCAAACCGGCGGCGAAGCCCGCGCCGAAGAAGACGCACGCCGAGCCCGCCGCCAAGAAGTCCTCCGGCTGGACCGTGCCGGTGCACGCCTCCATCGGTACCGGCTACCGCGTGGGCGGCGGCAGTTGGGCCAGTGGTCACCACACCGGCGTGGACTTCCTCGTCGGCACCGGCACCGCGGTGCACTCGGTCGGCGCGGGCACCGTGGTCACCGCCGGCTGGGGCGGGTCGTACGGCTACCAGGTGGTGATCAAGCACGCCGACGGCGAGTACAGCCAATACGGCCACCTGTCGCAGATCTCGGTGCGGGTCGGCCAGCATGTCAACGAGGGCCAGCGGATAGCCCGTTCGGGCGCGACCGGCAACGCGACGGGGCCGCACCTGCACTTCGAGATGCGCACCGGACCGGACTACGGCGATGACGTCGATCCGCTGAGGTTCCTGCGGTCGCACGGCGTCAAGGTCTGACCGTTCCGCCGCCGCCGTGCTCCTCGTCGGTGCCGTCGGCGTCGTGCGCGCGGGCGTACCCGGTCAGCGGTGGCAGCACCAGCAGCAGGCAGGAACCCGCGTACAGCCAGCCGCCGAGCACGTCCGTCGGCCAGTGCACGCCCAGGTAGACCCGGGAGCAGCCCACCGCGACCGCGGCCACCGCGCACAGGACGGCGACGATACGGCCGGGCGCGCCCGGGCGGGCCCGCAGCGCTCCCCACGCCAGCAGCCCGGCGGCCATTGCGCTCGACGAGGTGTGCCCGGAAGGGAAGGAGTGCCCCGACGCGGACACCGCCCAGTCGGCCACCGGGGGACGGGCGCGATGCAGGGCCAGCATCAGCGCGGCGCGCACCGCCTGCTCGGCGAGCAGCGCCACCACCGCGAGCAGCGCCGTCGGCACGCCGGCGCGGGCACGGGCCGCCCGCCCCCGGCTGCCGCCCAGCCAACCGCCGAGCGCCGCCGCCACGTACGGATACGGGCCGTTGCCCGCGTGCGTCACCACGCGCGCGGCCGTCACCCACCCGTGCGGCCGGTGTCGTACCGACCAGTTGATCGGACCGGTGTCCAGCGGGTACGGCGTGCCGTGCCGCGCCAGTACCACCCAGGCCAGCGCCGCGAACGCCGCCGCCAGCCCGACAGCCCAGCCCAGGCCGCGTCGGGTGTACGGCAGCCGACGTGGTGGGCCGGACGGCGTGCGAGGCATCGGGCGGGCCCGCCTTTCCCTGGCTTCGGCGGCGCGCGCGAGGCCCGCCCGGCCGGCCGCACCCGGCGGGCGGCAACAGACGTCTACAGAACTGTAGTCACCCTACGCCGGGGAGACCGCTCCGCCCCGCCCCGCCCCGCGCCGCCACGCGAGGCGGTCGGCCCGGGCGGTGGCAGGCGCCGCCACCCGGGTACGACCTGTGCCGTCCGGGTCAGCGGCGGTCGGGCACGTTGTCGTGGACCCGCTTGGGGTCGGTGGTCGCGACCGGGGCGAGGACCTCCTCGATCTTCGCCATCAGGTCGGCGTCCAGCTTCACACCGGCGGCTTTGGCGTTCTCCGCGACCTGCTCGGGGCGGGAGGCGCCGACGATGGCCGCCGAGACGTTCGGGTTCTGGAGCACCCAGGCGACGGCGAGCTGGGCCGGCGACAGGCCCGCGTCGGCGGCCAGCGGCTGGAGCTGCTGAACCCGCTCCAGCAGGTCGTCGTGCATCCAGCGGCTGATCATGTCCGAGCCGCCCTTGTCGTCGGTGGCCCGGGAACCGGCCGGCGGCTGCTGCCCCGGCTTGTACTTGCCGGTCAGCACGCCCTGCGCGATCGGCGAGAACACCACCTGGCCCAGGCCCAGTTCCTCACAGGTGGGCACGACCTCGCCCTCGATGACCCGCCACAGCGCCGAGTACTGCGGCTGGTTGGACACCAACTGGATGCGCAGCTCGCGGGCGAGCGCGTGGCCGCGCCTGATCTGGTCCGAGGTCCACTCCGAGACGCCGATGTAGTGCGCCTTCCCGGAGTGCACGACGTCCGCGAACGCCTCCATCGTCTCCTCCAGCGGGGTGGAGACGTCGAAGCGGTGCGCCTGGTAGACGTCGACGTGGTCGGTCTGGAGCCGGCGCAGCGAGTTCTCGATGGACTCCGCGATGTGCTTGCGGGAAAGGCCCCGGTCGTTGTGACCCGGACCGGTGGGCCAGAAGACCTTGGTGAGAATCTCCAGGCCCTCGCGCCGCTCGCCCTTCAGCGCGCGGCCGAGCACGGACTCGGCGCGGGTCTGCGCGTAGACGTCGGCGGTGTCGAACGTGGTGATGCCGACGTCGAGCGCGGCGCGCACGCACGCGGTGGCGGCGTCCTCCTCCACCTGGGAGCCGTGGGTGAGCCAGTTTCCGTAGGCGATCTCGCTGATGAACAGGCCGCTGCGGCCGAGGTGACGGTATTCCATGGGAGGCGACTCTATGCGCTGGCCCGTGCGGGGGGAGGCAGGCCCTGTTGACCTTGCGCCGGGGGTAATCGGCTGACCTTGCGCCCGGTTGACCTGCTGTCCGGGTGCGGGGCGCCCCCGCGCAAAGGGACGCCCCGATCCGGTCGGAGGCGTACGCCTGTCAGGAGGCGTACGCCTCCAGCTCGGAGAGCTGGCCCGCGGGCCAGCCGGTGTTGGCCGTGAAGGTGAGCCGGAGATAGCGGGTGGAGGTCGGGCTCAAGGACACCGTAGCGGTGTTGCCGCTGGAAGGGTCGAAGGTGTACCCGGCGGAGGACTTGAGGGTGGTGAAGGTGTTGCCGTCGGTGGAGCCGAGGACGGAGAGCGTCTCGGTGCGGGTGGCCCATGCGGTGGCCGGCGGCAGCTTCAGGACGAGGCGGCCGACGGTCTGGGCGGAGCCGAGGTCGACGGTGATCGACTGCGGGAACGCGTTGTCGGTGCTCTCCCAGTAGGAGTTGGCGTCGCCGTCCACCGCGTTGGAAGCGGTGTAGACGTCGGAGTGGCCGGTGTCGGTGGCGGGGTGGCCCTTGGCGAGGTTGCCGTCGGCCGGGGGAGTGGTCGGGGGCGTCGTGGGCGGTGTGGTCGGCGGAGTGGTGCCGCCGCTGTCGCCCCCGCTGCCGCCGCCGGTGGGCACGCCGCCGTTGGTCCACACCGGGGCGGGCCAGCCGTTGCACTGCTGACCGCCGTTGTTCCAGCCGGAGTTGCCGCCGCTGTCGTTGAGAACCAGGGCGGTGCCCTCGCAGTTGTAGATCGGCTTGTCCGCCTGCGCGATGTTCTTCGCCGTCACGTTGGTGAAGGTCATGTTCGCCGGGGCCTGGCCCTGGACGGCGAAGGTGCCGGCACCGTCGATGTCGACGTTCTTGAAGTGGACGCCGGTGACGCCGCCGCCCTCGATCGACTGGATCGCCTCGTAGGAACTGTCGAGGATGTCGGTGTTGGTGATCTCGATGTCCGCGTCGACCGTGCCCTGGAGGCCGTCGAACCAGATCGCGCCGACCCCGAACTGCCAGTTGTAGTCGCTGTTCCCGGCTCTGATCAGGGTGTTGGCGTCGGCGGTGATGGTGCCGGAGACGCCATTGGCCGAGCCGCCGTTGACCCCCGGATAGCGGTTGGCGATGTGCAGGCCGCCGCCGTTGGTGACGGTGTCGGCCATCACGTTGTCGGAGATCGTGAAGTCCTTGCCGCCGTAGGTGACGATGTTGTTCGCCAGCACCGGCAGCACCACCGTGTTGTGGGTGAAGCTGTCGTCGGAGTTGGGCGCCTTCTCCGGCCAGGACGCGAGCCCGTCGTCGCCGGTGTCCCGGACGAAGGTGTTGGTGACCGTCGAATTGGTCACGCCGGAGTGGAAGTTGACGCCGTCGGCCGAGGTGTCCAGGATGCGGCTGTTCTCGATGGTGAGATGGTCCATGGGACCGTCCATCCAGGCACCGACCTTGACGTGCTGGATCCACAGGTCGTCGATGGTCGAGTTCGACAGCGCGCCGCCGATGCCGTTGACCTGGTCGTCGTCCACCCGCTCGGTGATGTCGCCGATGATGGCGAAGTCCTTCAGCACGACGTTCTTGCTCGGGCCGCCGGCCTCCTTCGGCCGGATCTCCCCGGTGTAGCCGCCGCCGGCGACGTACTTGCCGTAGAAGCCCGCGGCGCGGTTGCGGTTCACCGGGTCCCGGCCGCCGAAGACGGTGTACCAGGGGCCCGCGCCCTCGACCGTCACGCCGTCCACGACGACGTGGTCGTAGAGGGTGTAGTCGCCCTGCGGGATGTACACCGGCTTGCCCGCCGCCTGGCCCGCGTCGACCGCTGCCTGGATGTCCGCGGTGGAGTCGGTCGCACCGGTCGGGTCGGCGCCGTAGTCGGTGACGGCGTTGATCGAGCCGGAGGGCTGGGCGATCGGCGCGGCCACCTGCTCGAAGTCGGCGAGGTCGATGGTGAACGACGGGGACTGCGCGGTCGAGGTGACCTGCACCCGGATCTTGGTGCCCGCCTGGTAGGTGGTGCCGAACATGGTCCGGGACTCGTCGTAGAAGTGGTGCGGGTTGCCGCCGCCGGGGTCGTTGCTGAACGGGTAGCCGCCGTAGTACCAGCTGTAACGGGACGTCACCGGCAGGGTCTTGACGGACTGACCGTTCGCCTGCACGTCGAGGCCGGCGTCGCGGCCCTTGCCGTCGGCGGAGTCCGGGATGCTGTAGCGCAGCGACATCGCGTTCGCCGGCTTGGTGAGGGTGAACTCGACGTACTGGCCCACCGCGTCGAGGGTCACGGCCTGGCGGCCGGACGCCTCCGAGGGCAGGTGGGTGTAGAGCCGGTCCGGGCCGATCAGGGTGCCGTTGGTGTTGGCGTACTCCGCTTCGTACTCCGTGAACGGCACGTTCGCGCCGCGGCCGGAGACGCCGACGGGGGAGGGGGCCGGTACGCCGCCGGCGGCGTGCGCGGTCGGCGCGCTCGCCAGCGTCACCGCGGTGAGCGCGGCCGCGGCGGCGACCGCGAAGGAGAGGACGGCGGCGGTGCTGCGCCGTCTGAACCGGAGCTGCGGTGGGGGACCTGGGGGGTTTGGGGGGCTCTGGTCATGGC
>NZ_JACEGK010000106.1:0-17333 GCF_056859195.1 Streptomyces sp. NH27 | reverse complement strand
CCCGGGGGGTCAGGGGCCCCCGGGAGCCGCGCGTTCCAGCGCGAGGAGGACCGACTCGTACGGCTCGCCCGTGGCGTGCTCCATGGCCAGTTCGCACATCCGGTTCGCCGACAGGTGGGCGTCGAAGGCCCGGGCGGCGACCTCTTCCGCCTCGGGGCGGGTGGCGGCCGCGGTGAGGGGTTCGTGGAGCATGCCCCGGTCCCCGGCGAAGCCGCAGCACCCGGCGTCGTCGGGGATGACCACGTCCTGCGCGCAGGCGCGGGCGACGGTTTCGAGCGCGGTCGCACCGTGGCCGGTGTCACCGAGGTGGACCGCCGAGCAGGTGGGGTGCAGGACGGCGGAGTCCAGCGGCCTGGTGACCGCGAGTTCGGGCAGGAGTTGGCCGGCCGTCCAGGCCACCGCGTCCACGACGGTGAGCTCGCCGTGCAGTTCGCGGTTGGCGTCGGTGAGGTAGGGCACGACATCGCGGGAGAGCCCGAGCGCGCAGGACTGGGCGTCCACGACCACGGGCAGCCGCCCACCGCCGGTCCACGCCCAGGCGTGCTCCACGACCCGGTTCGCCATGACCGCGTTGCCCGCGTCGTATCCCTTGGAGTGCCAGATGGTGGCGCAGCAGGCGCGGGTGACATCGGGCGGAATCCACAGCGGCCGACCGGCCCGCTCGGCGAGGGTGACCAGCGCCTGCACCACCCAGCCGCGGCCGGTGCCGCGCGGCGGGCCGAAGATCCGGTTGACGCAGGAGGGGAAGTAGACCGCGACGGCGCCCTGCCGCCGCGTGTGCGGCAGGCGCGGCGCGGCCCCGGGGGTCTCCGGCAGCCATTCGGGGACGAGTTCGGGGCGCAGCGCGCGGCGGGCGAGCGTGCTCGTGGCGGTGAGCGGGCGGTCGCCGGCCCGGTCGCGTACGGCGCCGGCCGCGGTGAGACCCGCGCGGACGGCCCGTTCCGCGGTCTGCCAGTGGGTCGCGAGCGAGGCGGCGGCGCGCTGCTCGGCGCGGGTGTGCCGGGCCCGGCGGAAGTCCTTCATCAGCGCGCCGGTGTCGATGCCGACCGGGCAGGCGGCCGCGCACAGCGAGTCGCCGGCGCAGGTGTCGACGGCGTCGTGGCCGTAGGCGTCGAGGAGTTCGCGGAGTACGGGCGAGCCGGCCGGCTGCCGGAACATCTCGCGGCGCAGCACGATCCGCTGCCGGGGGGTGGTGGTCAGGTCGCGGCTGGGGCAGACCGGTTCGCAGAAGCCGCACTCGATGCAGGGGTCGGCGGCGGCCTCGGTGGCGGGCAGCGTCTTGAGGCCGCGCAGGTGGCCGCGCGGGTCCTGGTCGAGGACGACGCGCGGGGCGAGGATGCCGTCGGGGTCCAGCAGCGCCTTGACCCGCCACATCAGGGCGGTGGCGCGCGCGCCCCACTCCAGCTCCAGGAACGGAGCAAGGTTGCGCCCGGTGCCGTGTTCGGCCTTGAGCGACCCGTCGAACCGCTCGGTGACGGTGTGGCAGAAGTCGTCCATGAAGGCGGCGTAGCGCTCCACGTCGGCCGGGTCGGCCGCGTCGAAGGCGAGCAGGAAGTGCAGGTTGCCGTGGGCGGCGTGGCCGGCCACGGCCGCGTCGAAGCCGTGCCGCTCCTGGAGCGCCAGCAGCTCCGCGCACGCCTCGGCCAGCCGGGCCGGCGGCACCGCGAAGTCCTCGGTGATCAAGGTGGTGCCGGGCGGCCGGCGACCGCCGACCGCGGCCACGAACGCCTTGCGGACCCGCCACAGCCGCCCGATCGTCTCGGGGTCACGGCTGAAGCCGTTGTCCGCCGACGGCACCGGCGCGACCAGCCCGAGGTCGTCGCAGACCCGGTGCGCGGCCCGCTCGTACGCGGCCAGCTCGGTCTCGTCGGCGGCCCGGAACTCCACCAGCAGCGCCGCGCACTCCGCCGGCAACTGCTCCCAGTCGGCCGGTACCCCGGCCACGCCCACGGACGCCCGCAGCACATGGCCGTCCATCAGCTCGACGGCCTCCGCGCCGGCCTGCGCGAACAGCGGCACCGCGGCCGCGGCGGCGTCGAGCGAGGGGAAGAAGAGCAGCCCGGCGGTGGCCGCGGCCCGGGTCGGCAGCGTCTCGTAGACCGCCTCGGCGACGAAGCCGAGGGTGCCCTGCGAGCCGACCATCAGCCCGCGCAGGATCTGCACCGGGGTCTCGGCGTCGAGGAAGGCGTCCAGCCGGTAGCCGCTGGTGTTCTTGATCGCGTGCTTGGCGCGGATGCGGGCGGTCAGCCCCGGGTCGCCCTCGATCTCGTCCTTCAGGTCCAACAGGCCCTGGTGCAGCTCGGGTTCGGCGGCGGCCAGCGCCGTGTCCGCCTCGGGGTCGCCGGTGTCCACCACGGTGCCGGACGGCAGCACCGCGGTGAGCGAGGCGACCGTGCGGTAGGAGTCGCGGCTGATGCCCGCGGCCATCCCCGAGGCGTTGTTCGCCAGCACCCCGCCGACCGTGGCCGCGCCCGCGCTCGCCGGGTCGGGCCCCAGCACCCGCCGGTGCCGGGCCAGCGCGGCGTTCACCCGGGCCAGTACGGTTCCGGGCAGCACCCGCGCGCGGGCCCCGTCGGCCTCGATCTCGACCCCGCTGAAGTGGCGCCGCACGTCCACGAGGATGTCCTCGCCCTGCGCCTGCCCGTTCAGGCTGGTGCCGGCCGCCCGGAAGACCAGGTTGCGGCGCTGCCCGCGGGCGTAGGCCATCAGCTTGACGATGTCCTGCACGCTGTCGGGCACCACCACGACCTGGGGCACGAAGCGGTACGGGCTCGCGTCGGAGGCGTAGCGCACCAGGTCGGAGATGCCGCCGAGCACCTTGCCCGGGCCGAGCAGCGCTTCGAGGTCGGTGCGCAGCCCGTGCGGGGTGCCGCCCGCGCGGGCCTCCTCGACCCGGTCCGGCGCCGGACGCACGTCCGCGGCGGGCGCGGGCCGCCACCGGTCCCCCTTCGGGTCACGCTTGGGCATCCGGACCTCCGATAAGGGGATCGTCACACCGCTTCGCACGCCGTTCCGTCCGCCGTCCCGCCGGTCGTCCCGTACGGAACCCCGCCAGCCGCTCCGTCCCCGTAACGCGCCCACCTCGGTGGGCACCCTTGCACCTGTCCGCACCCTAAGCCCCGCTGCCGGGCGCCGCGCGCGAGCCGGTCAGGGAGGCGTAGACCACCACGTTCGCCGAGTACGCCTGCCGGGCGCTGTCGAAGTCGCCGCCGCAGGTGATCAGCCGCAGCTCGGGGCGGTCCGCGGCGTCGGAGCCGTAGACCCGGGTCGCGTCGAAGTGGTTCTTCGGGACCACCTCCACCGCCTCCACCGAGAAGTCCGCGACCGAGTGGTCCGCCCGGGTCACCTCGACCAGCGCGCCCGGCTTGACGGTGCTCAGCGGGAAGAAGACCGCGGGACCGGTCTCGGTGTCCACGTGCCCGACGATCAGCGCCGCACCGTCCGTCCCCGGGGTCGGGCCGCCGGAGTACCAGCCGGCCAGCTTCGGGGTCGAGTACGGCGGCGGGTCGATCGTGCCGTCGGTCAGCCCCCGCCCGACCAGTTCGGCGTGCAGCCCGATCGAGCCGATGTCGAGCCGGACCGGGTCGGACGCGGGCAGCGGGACATGGGCCGCGTACAGGTGCGGCGGGTGGTCGCCGGCCGCCGCGGCCTGCGCGCGGACGGCTCCGGCGGCGGTACCGCCGCCGGAGCCGCGGCCGACCAGCCAGGCCGCCAGCAGGAGCAGGCCGACCGCGAGGGCCGTCCACGTCCTGCTGTCGGGCCTGGCCCGGGTGTCGGCCCGGACCGCTTCCGCGTCCTCCCCTTCGGGCATGCCGGGTCAGCCGCGGGCCGTGCCGCGGCGCCGGTAGAGCGCGAGACCGGCCAGGCCGGCCGCCGCGACACCGCCGGTGATCAGCAGCGGGCCGGCGCTGCCGCCGGCCGCCGCCGGACCGGCCGCGAGCTGCTCGGCGCCACCGCTGCGGGCGGCGAGTTGCTTGGCCGCGCCGCCACCGCCGGCCGGCACCGGGTTGATCGGGTGGATCGGGTGGATCGGGTTGACCGGCGTGACGCTGCTGCCGGCGCTGACCGTGATGGACGCGCTGGCGGAGCTGGTGCCGTCCTGGCAGCGCACCGCGATCGAGTGCGAGCCCTGGAGTGCGTCGGACCTGATGAACGCGTCACCCTCCATGCCCCGGCCGCCGCCGGCCGGGGCCAGGGTCACGGTGTCCACGAACACGTCGGCGCTGGCCGTCGCGCTCTTCCCGGCCTTGCAGGAGGTCGCAAGGTGCAGGGAGACCACGCCGCCGGGGGCGACGGTCCGCGGCGAGACGTCCATGCCGCCCACACCGGATGAACTGCTCGACGAGCTCGACGAACTGGACGAACTGCTCGACGAGGAGCTGCCCGACCCTCCCCCGCCGTCGTCGGCGGCGGCCGGCTTCGGCAGTCCGGGGACACCGCCCACGGCGAGCACGGCGACGGCGCCGGCAGCAGCGATGGCGGGCAGTTTCAGACCAAACATGAGGACCTCCGCTCAGCCGGGAGCGGGGACCCGCGCCCGGTGCTTACGAAGATTCCGCCGCCCGCCGCCGCCCGCACTCCGGGCGGCGGCTCAGTGGTCCATTGGGGTGACTATTCGTATGCGGAGAGTAAAAGCGGCGCGTCCGGGCCACGCTCGGACGGCATCTGCGGGCCCGCGGGTCAGATCTCGTCGACCAGGTCCGCGATCGAGTCGACCACCCGGGACGGGCGGAAGGGGTAGCGGCCGATGTCGGCGCGGGTGGTGAGGCCGGTGAGCACCAGGAACGTCTCCATGCCGGACTCCAGCCCGGCCAGCACGTCGGTGTCCATCCGGTCGCCGATCATCGCGCTGCTCTCGGAGTGCGCGCCGATGACGTTCAGCCCGGCCCGCATCATCAGCGGGTTCGGCTTGCCGACGAAGTACGGGTCCTTGCCGGTCGCCTTGGTGATCAGCGCCGCCACCGAGCCCGCGGCCGGAAGCACGCCCTCCGGCGAGGGGCCGGTCTGGTCGGGGTTGGTGCAGATGAAGCGGGCGCCGCCGTTGATCAGCCGGATCGCCTTCGTCAGCGCCTCGAAGCTGTAGGTGCGGGTCTCACCGAGTACCACGTAGTCCGGGTCGTGGTCGGTCAGCACGTAGCCGACGTCGTGCAGCGCCGTGGTCAGGCCCGCCTCGCCGATGACGTACGCGGTGCCGCCCGGCCGCTGGTCGTCGAGGAACTTCGCGGTGGCCAGCGCCGATGTCCAGATGTTGCCCACCGGCACGTCCAGACCCATCCGGGTCAGCCGCGCGTGCAGGTCGCGCGGGGTGTAGATGGAGTTGTTGGTCAGCACCAGGAACGGCTTGCCCGACGCCTTGAGCCCCTTCAGGAAGGCGTCCGCGCCCGGGATGGGGGTGCCTTCGTGGATCAGCACCCCGTCCATGTCGGTGAGCCACGACTCAATCGGCTTGCGTGTCGACACGGGTCGCTCTCCTGTCCTGCGTACGGCCTGAGATGTACCAAGCGTAACCGGGGCGGGTCGGACCCGCCCCGGCCGTCCAGCCCGCGGTATCAGCTGCTGCCGGTGGCGGACCGCCATGCCTCGACGTACGAGTCGAGGTTGTCGTTGATGTCCTTCCAGTCCGGCGTGAAGACGTCCACGCCGGACATGATCTGCTTCAGGGCGGCCGCGTTCGTGTCGGTCGCGGTGACGTCGGTGCGGGAGGCGAAGCCGCCGCCCACCGAGGAGATCTCCTGCTGCACGGCCGGGCTGAGGAAGTAGTCCAGCAGCTTCTTGGCCGCGTCCTGGTGCGGGGCGTTCTTCACCAGCCCCGCCGCGTACGGCAGCGCGAACGTGGTCGGCCTGCCCGTCGTGTTCGACGCCGGGAAGAAGATGCCCTGGTTCGGCATGGACGCCTTGTCGGCGTAGTTCATCTGCACGTCGCCGTTGGCCACGAGCAGTTCGCCCTTGTCGACCTTCGGGGCGAGCTGGCCGGTGGACGCCGACGGGCCCACGTTGTTCGCCTGGAGCTTCTTCAGGTACGCCATCGCCGCGTCCTTGCCGCCCAGGTCGTGCATCGCCTTGATCACCACGGCGGTGCCGTCACCCGCGACGCCCGGCGTCGAGTACTGCAGCTTGCCCTTGAACTTCCCGTCCAGCAGGTCGTTCCACGTCTTCGGCGGCTGCGGCAGTTCCTTGGTGTTGTAGATGAAGCAGAGGTAGTTGTTGACGATCGACTCCCACGAGCCGTCCGCATCCTTGTCCGCCGCCGCCACCTTGTCCACACCCACGGGCTTGTACGACGTCAACAGGCCCTTCTCCTGCGCCTGTTGGATGAACGGCGGCAGCGTCACCAGCACGTCCGCCTGCGTGTTCGACTTCTCCCGCACCAGCCGCTGCACGACCTCGCCGGAGCCGCCCTCCACGTACTTGACCTTGATCCCGGTCTTCGCGGTGAAGTCCTTGAACACCTTGTCGTAGAACCCGTCGCCGGTGTCCGTGTGCAGCCCGTCCGCGCTGTACACCGTCACCGTCGTCGACGGCTTGCCGCTGTCCGCCGACGACGAACCCCCACACCCGGCCAGGACCAGGCCCATCACGGCAACCCCGCTCACGGCGGCGATCGGGCTGAGCAGACGGCTGCTCCTGTTGCTCTTGCGCATGGCAGATCTCTCTCCTCGAGTCATTACGGTTTTCGTGGCTGTTGCGATGTGTCCGGACCTGCGGCCCGAACGGAACGGAAAAGGAAGGGGGGTGGGGAAGATCAGCGGAATCTCGCACGAGTCCGCGCCCGGGCCATCACCAGAAGCACGAGAAGCGTGCTGACCATGAGCACCACCGCCAGCGCCGCTCCTTCGAAGAGCGAGCCCCGGTTCGTGGCCCCGTAGATCTGCACCGGCAACGGCATCCAGTCCGGCGGATAGAGCATCATCGTGGCGGAGAGCTCCCCCATGGACAGCGCGAAGCACAGCCCCGCGGCGGCCGTGAGCGAGGGGAGCAGCAGAGGGATGCGGACCCGCCACAGCACGTACGACGGCCGGGCCCCGAGACTCGCCGCGCTCTGCTCGTACGCCGGGTCCAGCCGCGCCAGCGCCGCGCCGACGGACTGGTACGCGAACGCGGTGACCAGCACCGTGTGCGCGAGGATGACGATCTTCGCGGTGCCGTTGAGCAGGAACGGCGGCTTGGAGAACGCGACGAGCAGCGACAGCCCGACCACGACCGACGGCACGGCAACGGGCAGGACGAACAGCCCGTCGAGCAGTTTGCGGGCACTCCCGCGCAGACGTTCGGCGGCCAGCGCCGCCCACCCCCCGACGAGGAGCGCGAGCAGACTCGCGCACAACGCGGTGAGCAGGCTCGTGGTGAGCGCGTGCAGCGAGTCCCCGCTCCCGACGTCCCGGTAGTGCGCGAACGTCGGGTGCGAGGGGAACGCCCCGCTCCAGTTCGTCGCGAACGACGCCATCAGGATGACCAGGAACGGCAGCGCGAACACCGGCAGGAACAGCGCGAAGAAGACCACCCAGGCCGCGATCCGGCCCGGCCTGCTATGCACCAGCACGGCGCCCACCTCCCGTGGTGCGGGCCACCAGGGCCCGGTAGAGCCCGTACAAGGAGACCGACAGCAGCACCGAGACCACCGCGACGACGCATGCCCCCGGGTAGTCGCCGTCGAGGATCGCCTTGCTGTAGACGAGCATCGGCAGCGTGGTGGTGTTCTTCGCGCCGGTGAACAGCACGATCCCGAACTCGTTGAGGCACAGCACCAGGACGAGTCCGCCGCCGGCGGCCAGCGACGGCAGCGCCTCGGGCAGGATCACCTGCCGCACGATCCGCGGCGCCCGCGCGCCCAGCGACGACGCGGCCTCCAACTGGGCCGTGTCGACCTGCGAGAACGCCGCGAGCAGCGGCCGCATCACGAACGGCGTGAAGTAGGTGACCTCGGCGAGCAGCACACCCCACGGGGTGTGCAGGAAGTCCACCGGCCCGCCGGCCGCGCCGGTCGCGTCCGTCCACAGCCCGTTGGCCATGCCGACCGTGCCGTAGATGAACAGCAGCGCGAGGGTGATCAGGAAGGACGGGAAGGCGAGGAAGATGTCGATGAACCGGCTGAGCAGCTTCCCGCCGGGAAACGGCACGAACGCGATCACCAGGGCGAGCAGGAACCCGAGGACCAGGCAGCCCGCGGTGGAACCGGCCGCGATCCACACGGTGGTCCACAGCGCCTTGCGGAACGACTGCTCCTGGAAGACCTGCGTCCAGGGCTCGGTGGAGTGCCCGCCCGCGTCGGGCGAGAAGGACTGCTCGACCACCAGCACCAGCGGATAGAGGAAGACCAGCCCGAGTCCGGCGACCGGGGGCACCGCCCACAGCCAGGCCGGTACGGTGCGCGGCCGCACGCGCCGGGTGTCCGGATCCGTCCGCGGCCCGGCCGCCGCCCGGTCCGCGCTAGCCGACGCCATCGCCGGCACCTCCACCGTCACTGTCGCCGGAACGGGCGCTGTCACCGGCACCGTTGCCTACGTCGGCGTCGGCGTCGGCGTCGGCGTCGGCGTCGGCACCTTCACGCGCGGGGGCGGGTTCGGCGGCGCGGTCCGTGCCGTCGCCGGCCAGCCCGCCGGGCCGCAGCACCGCGTCCCGCGCGTCGAAGGTGAGCACGATCTCCTCGCCGACCCCCGGCGGCTGCCGCAGGTCACCGACGTCGGCGCGCAGTTCATGCCCGTAGGCGTCGACCAGCAGCCGGTGGGTGTGGCCGCGCCACTGCACGGCGGTGACGGTGCCGCGCAGCACGTTGACCTCGTCCGCGCCCGGCCCGGCGGTGAGCGGCAGTTGCCGCAGCACGTGCGGGCGCAGGCACACCGTCGCCTCCGCGCCCGGGGCCGGGGCCGGTGCCGACTGCGGCGTCTCCACGCGCAGCGCGGCCGTACCGAACCGGAACGCGCCGCCGCCCTCGGCCCGCACCCGCAGCAGGTTGGCGCTGCCGACGAAGCTCGCGGTGAAGGCGGTGCGCGGGGTGCGGTACAGCTCGTGCGGGGTGCCGCAGTCCTGCAACCTGGCCCGGTCGAGGACGGCGATCCGGTCGGCGAGGGTGAGCGCCTCGATCTGGTCGTGGGTGACGTAGAGGATCGACACGTCGGGCAGTTCGCGGTGCAGCCGGGCGAGTTCGGCGAGCATGCCCGAACGCAACTGGGCGTCGAGCGCCGACAGCGGCTCGTCGAGCAGCAGCACCCCGGGCCGGATGGCCAGCGCGCGGGCGATCGCGACCCGCTGCTGCTGGCCGCCGGACAGTTCGCGCGGGTAGCGGCGCGCGTACCCGGCCATGCCGGTCATCTCCAGCGCGGCCACGACCCGCGGTCCCACCTCGGCGCGCGGCGTACGGTTCGCCCGCAGCCCGAACGCGACGTTCTGCTCGACCCGCAGGTGCGGGAAGAGCGCGTACTGCTGGACCACCATGCCGATGCCGCGCTTGTACGGGGGCAGGCCGGTGACATCCCGCCCACCGATCAGCACCCGCCCGGCGGACGGGGTGACGAACCCGGCGACCGCCCGCAGCGCGGTGGTCTTGCCGGCGCCCGGCATGCCGTCGATCGCGATCACAGCCTCGGTGTCCCCTCTGCTTCGAGGGCGTCCAGGACGTGCGGGGCGAGCGCGGTGACCTGGTCGGCCAGGGCGGTGTCGATCTCGGTGGCCCATTGCAGGACCCAGAGGAAGTACCGGGCGGTGTGGAAGAGCAGGTGCCGGGCGTCGACCTCGCTGGTCCGGCCGAGGCGGGCGCTTTCGGCTCGGTAGGCGTTGAGGGCGAGGTGCGGGTCGCGGCCGTCGATGAGGCAGTTTTGGACGTAGAGGTTGGTCAGGTCCTCGTACACGCAGCCGGTGCCGCAGCCCTCGAAGTCGATGGCACCGGGGTTGAGGCCGGGGGCGAGCAGGAGGTTGCGGGCGGAGTAGTCGCCGTGCACGAAACCGGGCACGCAGGAGGCCAGTTGGAGTGGGGCAGCCTCGGCCAGGACGGCGGACAGCCGGGTGCGGACGGGGTGGGCGTCCTCGGGCAGCGGGCGGATGTTGCGGCGGAAGGGCGGCAGGCCGGTGAGGGCTTGAGCAGGGAGGGCGTGCAGGCGGGCGGCGACGGTGCCGAGTAGCGCGGTGGCCTGCTCGTCGGAGGGGTCGGTGGGTGCGGTGCCGTCCAGGCGGGTGGCGCTGACCCAGGCCAGGGCGCCGTCGACGGTGTCGTGGCCGAGGACCTCGGGCACGCGCAGGCTGGTGGCCGTCGCGGCGAGGGTCAGTCCGGTGATCTCCCGCTGGGCGCGTTCGGCCGGGCGGTGGGTGTAGATCTTCAGGATGGCGGTCTTGGACAGGAAGACCATGGACCGGCCGCCGTAGCCGACGATGGCGGCCTGGTCGAAGAGGGTGTCCAGAGCGGATTCGGCGGCCTGGCGCGCGCAGTCGATCTCGCTGGCCAGCCGGGCCAGCACCGGGTGCTGCCCGCCGTCGCTCGCTGGTGTCATGCTCTCGCCCATCCTCGTCCTCGGTTGTTGTCGGGTGCGCCATTCGTGCAGCCAGTATGGTGGCCTGCCCGCCATCGCCAGGACCTCCGGCCGTGCCGCCGGCCCGCCGCTTGGCGGCCCCGCGTGGCCGGCGGCGGAGCGGTAGGCGCGCAGGGCCAGCAATGCGGCGGCGGCCCAGGAGAATTCGGACGCCGCCAAGCTCCGTCCGGCATCCCCCAGGCACCGCCGCAGTCCTTCGTCGTCGCGCAGCGCGGTGACCAGGTCGGGCAGGTCGCCCATGGCCGGGTCGGTGGAGACCAGCGCGAAGGCGCGCGGGTCGGGCAGCCCGGCGAACGCCTCCGGGCTGCCGACGACCGGCAGCCCGGCCGCCAGGTACTGGAGCACCTTCAGCTTCATCCCGCCGCCGGAGTCCAGAGGGGCCACGGCGACCTGTGCGGTGGACAGGGCGGCGCGCAGGTCGGGCACGGGGCCGTGCAGCTGCAGCACGCTGCCCGTGCCCAAGGCCCGCAACGTGGCGGGGTAGCGGCCGTAGACGTCGACCGATCCGCCGGCCGGAGCCAGCGCGGGGGCGAGGCGGGCGCGCAGGAAGGCGGCGGCCCTCGCGTTGGGCTCGTAGTACAGGTTGCCGACGAACGCCGCCGTCCCGGGCCGCTCGCGAGCGTGGTCGGGGGGCGGGCCGGGCTCCACTCCGCACGGCACGATGTGCACGGCCCGCCCCCGCAGGGCGGTGGCCAGGTCGGCATCGCGGCGGGTGAAGGCGATCACGACGTCGGCGGAGGCAACGGCGGTCGCCTGGAGCACAGCGGCCTGTCGGACTTCCCATTCGCCGCTGCCGATGGTGCGAGCGACGGCGGCCTCGTCGTCGTGCATCTCGTACACAAGCCGCGCCCCGGCCACGTCCGCCAGGGCGCGGCCGTAGCGGACGGTCAGCTGAGTGTTGGACATCACCAGCACGTCCGGGGCCAGCTCCCGCACCTGGGCGGCCAGCGGGGCGGTGTCCTCGTACAGGGCCGCATACGGCAGGTAGCGCACGGCGCAGGGCCAGCGGCGGGTGGGGGCGGAGCGGGGGTTGAGGTCGCACAGCAGCAGTGTGATGTCGGCTCCGGCGTCGGCCAGGCGCCGGTTCAGGTGCAGGGTGCGGGCGGCGGCCCCGGTCAGCGGCAGGGACCGCTGGAAGCCGGCGGTGTCGAAGAGCACCACCACCCGCAGCCCGGGCGTGCGGGGGTCAGTCATCGCTCTTCACCGCCACGAAGCCGTCGCTGAAGACCAGGGCGTCCAGGTCGGTGTGGCAGAACGTCGCCACGGCGTGCGCGGGGCTCTCCACGATCGGTTCGCTGTCGTTGAACGAGGTGTTCAGCACCACCGGCACCCCGGTCAGTTCCCCGAAGCGGCTGATGAGCCGGTGGAAGTTGGGGTGAACGGCGGCGTTGACGGTCTGCACGCGGGCGGTGCCGTCGACGTGAGTGACCGCGCCGAGCTGGTCGCGGCGTTCGCTGCGGACCTGGGGAGCGAAGAGCATGTAGGGGCTGTCCTCGTCGAGGTCGAACCACTGGCCGGCGTGCTCGGCGGGCACCGCGGGGGCGAAGGGGCGGAAGAACTCGCGGTGTTTGATACGGGTGTTGAGCACGTCGCGGGTGGCCTGGTGGCGGGGGTCGGCGAGGATGCTGCGCGAGCCGAGCGCGCGGGCGCCCAGTTCGCTGCCGCCGTCGAACCACCCCACCAGCCGGCCCTCGGCGAGCATCTGGGCCGCCGCGGTGGCAGGGTCGGATTCGGGCCGCCAGCCGAAACGGCGGTGCGGATGCCGCTCGGCCAGGCCCGAGCGCGGGTGCCGGCGCAGCGCGAGCCGGATCTCCTGACCGGTGTAGGCGCGGCCGAAAGCGTCTCTGCCGCCCAACGGGAGCCTGGGCACGGTGCCGGTGAGGCGGTGGATGCCGTACAGCGCGTTGCCGAGCGCCTGGCCGCGGTCGGAGGCCGGCGGCGGCACGAACATCCGGGCGCCGGTGCGGCGCCGGACCACCTCGTTGGCGACGCAGTTCATCGCCACCCCGCCCGCGAAGCACACCCCGGTGCGCTGGTGTTCTGCCATCAGGCGGGTGACGACCTCGGCCAGCACGTCCTCGGTCTGGGCCTGCACCCATGCCGCCAGCTCCCTCGCCCTGGGAGTGTCCCACCCGTGGGGTGCCCCGAGGGCCAGGCCGGCGCTGGCGGCGAACTCGGCCAGGCCCCGGTCGTGGGTGCGCGCCAGGCGCCCCTCGACCCGAGTGCCGGACAGGTCGAACAGCGGCACCTCGATGGCCTTCGGGTCGCCGTAGGAGGCGAGCGCCATCGTCTTGCCGGACTCCTGCCCGTCGAAGCCGAGCCAGTTGGTCACCGCCTCGTACGTGGCGCCGATCCCGCCCGCCCGTGTCCGGCCCTCACGGTTGCCGCCCACCTTGGTGATCGCGGTGCGGTCGGCAAGGAAGTAGCTCTCGGTCTGGTGGTCGTTGCCCGAGCCGTCGGCGACCACGACCAGGGCCTCGTCGTGGCCGGACAGGCAGAACGCGCCGTAGGCGTGGGACAGGTGGTGGTCGACGGTCGTGATCCGAGCGGCGGGCAGCCCGAACAGGTCCAGGCCGCCGGTGAAGCCCTCCTCCAGGCGGGGGCCGACACAGGAGAACACCACCACCCCGACGTCGGACAGCGCGATCTCGGCGGCCTGGAGGCAGTACGCCAGCGCCGCCTGCCAGCCACCGGAGTAGCGGGTGCGGTTCAGGCGCTCCTCGGCGACGGCCACCACCTTCTCCCCGGCGATGACGGCGCATCCTCCGTCGTGACCCAGGTTCAGTCCCACCGCTATCGGCATGTCACCCACGTCCGATCCCCTCCTCCTTCTCCGCCACGGGCCCAGAGGGGACCGCGGTCGGTCTGCGTAACCTGGCCCAGGCCAGGCGAACCTGTTCGGTGTGCAGGCCCGCGATCCGCAGCGCGTCGGCCACCGCAACCCGCCGGCCGTCCCGGTGGCGGAGCCGTGTCCAGGCCAGTGCGTCGCGGAGCCGGTAGCTGTCGTAGATTCCGGCGTCCGGGTGGATCGCCAGCAGCCGGGCGATCGAGACGCCGTGCCACCAGGCGCGCCCGGCCACCGCGCGGGCAGTCAGGTCGGCGGGGTGGATCGCGCGGTGCACCACGGCGTCCGGAACCACCACCACGCGCAGGCCGCCCCGCTCCGCCCGGACGGTGAACTCCAGCTCCTCGCAGCTGAGATGACGCAGCCCGGCGGCGCCGAGCCGCGTGTCGAACCACGGCCGCGGGCTGCTTCGCATCGCCAGGTTGCAGCCGACCACCCAGTACGGCGCGGCCAGGATGGTAGTCGTCTGCGGCCACAGCGGCGGCACGAACAACTGCAGCAACTCGGCAGGAACGGCGGCCCGGGCGCTGCCGGTGAAGCGGGGGACGACCCGGCCGCCCGCCGCGTACGCGCAGGTCTCCTCCAGCGCCCGGACCATCGCCTGTGCCCAGCCGGGTTCGGGTCGCGCGTCCGGATCGGTGATCAGGACCACGTCCGCGCGGGCCAGCCCGATGCCGGCGTTGCGGGCGCGGGACAGTCCAGGCTGTGGCTCGTGGACGATCCGGCAGGCCATCGGCCCCAGTTGACCAGGTCCTGGCCGCAGGACCGGGGTGGGATGGTTGTCGACCACGATCAGTTCAATGCCGCCCGGGATCTCCTGCGCGGACACCGCCGCCGCCAGGCCATCCAACGCGGCGGTGTTGCCGCGGACCGCGACCACCACGCTCGCCCCCGGATGGGCACTGCCGGGCGGGAATAACGGACTGGACACCGGTTACCTCCTCGACGTACGGACCGCTGTAGCGGAAGCCCGGGAGCCCGGGCTCAGGCAGCCGGGCGGGGGCAGTGCTGTGCAGCGTCGGCGGTGGTGCTGAGCTGGAACCAGACGCGCTTGCCCCATGGCAGGGGCAGCACGTCCAGTTCATCGACCAGAGCGGACAGCAGGAGCAGCCCCCGGCCAGCTTCGGCGTCGTCAGCGGGTGCCGTGAGCGCCGGAAGCGCAGCACCGAAGTCGGTGACGGCGACCAGGACTCCGTCCGCCAGTTCGCGGACCAGTAGTTCACAGTCTCCCGGCGTGTGGCGCCACACATTTGTGAGCAGCTCGGTGACGCCGAGCTCCACGACGAAGCCCAGCTCGCTGCGTTCCCACAGCCGCAGCACAGCGCGCACGATCTCGCGCACCGGCCCCACCGTCTCCGGACGGACGCCCGGCAGCACCAAGTGCTGCTGCCGCTGTTGCCGTACGGGATCTACCGCCATCACAGGCATGGGCCCCCTCCTGGTAACCGGAAGCGCCGTCACGGGCACGGCGGCCTCTGCTGGGCCAGATCCCCGATGATGACCGCCAACTGCCCCGACAGCAAGCATGCCTTGAGGAAAGTCTTTCCTCTCGGGGATTTGGCATATTCACTCACTGGCCCAGGCGCTACGCTTTCCGCGACACAGGGAGGTTGTCATGGCCGTCGAGCCGACCCCGCGGCGCCGGCGCCTGGGCGCGGAGTTCCGGCGCATCCGCGAGGCTCTGGGATGGACCCAGGAGGAAGCGGCCAAGCGACTGGGCTACAAGTCACTGTCGGTCGTCAGCAAGATCGAGAACGGCGTCCAGGGCATCACCATCCAGCAACTGCCGCACTTCTTCGAGGTGTACGACATCACCGACGAGGCCCTGCGCAACGAACTGCGCGACCTGGTCCGGCGGGCCGGCGAAGCCGACTGGTGGCAGCGCTACCAGGGCGTCGTCGACGACCCGCTCGGCGACTACCTCTCCCTGATCGAGAGCGCCGCCAGCCTCTTCGTCTTCAACCCCGTCGCCATCCACGGCCTGCTACAGACCCCCGACTACGCCCGGGCCGTCACCGAAGCAAGCCGGGTCTGGAAGACCCCCGACGACATCGACCATTTCGTGGCCATGCGCCTGGAGCACCAGAAGAACATGCTGGAGCGCGACCCGGCACTCAAGATCTGGGCCGTACTCCCCGAAGGACTGCTCCGCCAAGAAGTCGGCGGACGGGCCGTCATGCGCGCCCAGATCGAGCACCTGGCCGACCTCAGCCGCACCAACCCCAACATCACCGTCCAGGTACTACCGTTCCGCGCGGGGGCCCACGCCGGAATGGACGGACCCTTCATGATCATGTCCTTCCCGACCGGACGCGACCTCGTGTGCCTGGAATCGATGCGCGCCTCGCTCCACCTCAACCAGCACGACACCGTCGAGCTCTACCGCACCACCAGCGACCTGCTGAAGTCCGACGCCCTGTCGCAGAAGGCTTCACTGCCGCTCCTCACCACCATCGCCAAGGACCTCTCGTGACGAACAAGAACGAACTCGACCCCACCTGGGTCGAGGCCCAGCTCCGCGCCGCCGCCTGGCAGACCAGCAGCCTCAGCAGCGGCGGAACTAACTGCGTCCAGGTCGCCTTCCTCGAAGGCGGCATCGTGGCCCTGCGCGATTCGAAAAACCCGGAGAAACCTGCACACTTGTTCACTGATTCCGAGTACGACATGTTCGTCGGCGGCATCATGCTCGGCGAACTCCGGCGCCGCTGACCTTCACCTACGGACAACCGTCGGCCAGAGACCGGAACGCGCTATCGAAGGGGGAACGCGCGCGATGCACGACGAGGGGCAGGAACTGCGGGCGATCATCGGCGAGGAACAGATCGTACTGCTCGGCAGGGTGAACCAACTCGCGGAGATGGCCGAGGAGGCGTTCCTGGAAACGGTGATGGCCGAAGCCAAGGGCCGGGCGGACCCGGTGACCGAACTCGCCGTGCGCCACCCCGACATGCGCGTGCGCTGGCTCAAGGCCATCAAGTCCGCTATCACCGCCCTCGACCGCCAGTTCGCGCAGAACAAAGACGACCCAAGCGCCAGCGAATGGCGGAAAAGGGCCAACACCGTGCACAGCTCGCTGCGGCAGCGCAAGTACGAGGCCGAAGCCGCCAACCCCCGCAACCGGCACACACCAGAAACACCGGAGCATCGGGACCGACGGCTGGAGGAATCCGCCGCAGAACGCCGCCGTCGCGGCGAAGTCGGCCAACTCGCCGTCCAGCGCCTACGGCCCGGGGCGCCGGGGTGCTCGGCGGCGATCTTGTCGACCAGGTCGCTGGCTCGGATGGGTGACCGGGCCGCTTCCCGGATCGTCTGCACGACCGGGATGAGCCGCACCGACACCTCGCCCTGCGGGCGGTCGGCACTGGCATGGGGAGCCCCGGACACGACGAGTCGCTTGCCGCGTACGACGGCCAAGTCGTTCATCGTGACCGGCAGCCGTAACCGCAGTTCCGCGCAGCCTTCGAGACGGGAGACCAGGTTGGCGAGCCACACCGCATCCGCCCGGGTCCGCACGTGCTGGCGGTCAGTCCACCGCACCGACGTGCGCGGCCCGAAGTGCGCCGGGCTCACGCCGGCGAAGGTTCCGAAGGGAGTGGCACGGCTACCCATCCGCACGAGGTAGCGGGCGAGCGCCAGCTTCATGCGCCCGCATCTGCCCGGCGCCCGTCGGTCGCCCGGCGAGTACGGTGTCGACCTGCTCGGCGAGCGCTGGACTGGCGATCCAGACGGCCTCGGCCACCGGGCGGTTGGCCCATGCGGTGGCGAGCCACCCGCTCCACCGCTCGGCATCTGTACCGGGCCAGGGTGGCAGCGGCACGTCGCCCGCGTGGACGCTTGCGCGCAGCATGGCTGTCCCGGTCAGCCGGTAGTGCGGCATCCGTGTCTCTGCCTTCACCCTCACGCCTCCCGAACGGCCGTTCCCTCGTAGTGCGACGCGGTGCTGAGGGGGGTGCCTGCGGCGGGAGCAC
>NZ_JACEGK010000105.1:0-17394 GCF_056859195.1 Streptomyces sp. NH27 | reverse complement strand
CCGCCCAGGGTGCCCGCCCGGCGCCTTCCGCGGCGCCCGCACCGTCCCCCCGCTCCGCCGATCGCCGCGCCCTGGTCGAGCAGACCGACCACGCCGAGTGGATCGACCAGCAGCGGGCCCAGCAGTCCGCCGACGACGGCTGGGCGCCCGTACCGGTGCCGCTGCCCACCTACGTGACCGCGCCCGTCGCCCCCCGTACATCCAGGGGCGTCGACCTCGGCGCACCCGGCACGTGGAGCTCGGCCCGCTCCGGTACGACGCCGGGTGATTCCGCGGCGGCGCGCGAGCAGCGCGACCACCACGATGCCCAGCAGCCCCGTGAGGCGGCCCAACCGGGCGAGCAGCAGCCCCCGGCGCGCCGCCCGCGTACCACGCGGACCCCGCTGTTCGACCAGTACGCGGACCCCGACCGCCCCCGCGCCGCCAACGAGTGAGTGTCGTGGACCAGCCGGTATCAGGTTCACGACCACCGCCCCGGGGATGCTAGAGTTTTCCTCGTTGCAAGGGCCTGTGGCGCAGTCCGGTAGCGCACCTCGTTCGCATCGAGGGGGTCAGGGGTTCGAATCCCCTCAGGTCCACAACGCGACTGTTCTTGAGTGTTAACTCGGGAAGAGTTCACGAGATCCCGTCCGGCCGATTGATCGGGCGGGATTTTGGCGTCTCCGCGGTCTGTACGAGGCGGCGGCCGAGTAGGTGGCATCGGACCTGGTTGCCTGGTTGTCAGCATCGGTGTCGCGATCACTGCCTGGCGACACCTGGGTCCGCTGCGGGCACGCCAGCTCGACGTCACCCTGGTGATGTCCTTGCCCTCCTTGCCTTGTGGCCTCTCCCGTACGGGACGAACTGCGTCTGCCCCTGAGCCCGTTCGTACAACGGTCGGCGACGTCGAGGTCGGTGATGTGAGCAAGGGATGTCGGAGTGTGGGGACCTCGTGGCGGCGAGCGGCTTGTCGTCGTCCACGCGCTGCGTGAGCACCTCCGAGGGCACCGTGCTCTGCCCTTCTCGCCCTCCCGTACGGTCCGGGCTCCGTGTAGTCATGGAACTGCCCGTCCGTGCCGTGACAAGGGATTTACCTCATGCGTGCCCATGAAAGTGACAAGACGCCGCAAGCGGCCGTACGTCGTAAGGCGGCCGGCCGAGCGGCATCGCAACCCTCACTTCCGGCAGCCTTCCAGCCCGGCGGGGTGGACGGGGCTTCGCTTCTGGCTCTGCAACGCACTGCGGGCAATGCCGCGGTGGCCGGGATGCTGGAGCGGGCCCAGTCGGGTGCCTGTGGGCATCAGCCCGTCGCCCCGGCCCCAGCAGTGCAGCGTTCGGCTGTCGACGAGGTGCTCCGCACCACTGGTACGCCCCTGGTGGGACCGGTCAGGCGGGACATGGAGGCCCGGATCGGAGCGGACTTCTCCGATTTCGGCTGCACACCGGGACCGCCGCCCAGCGCTCCGCCAGTGAGATCGGCGCCCGCGCCTACACCTCCGGCAACCACGTGCTCATCGGCGACGGCGGCGCGGACCGGCACACCCTTGCACACGAGTTGACGCATGTCGTCCAGCAGCGGCAGGGCCCGGTCGCGGGGACCGAGAACGGCCAGGAACTGAAGATCTTCTCCCCGCGCGATCACTTCGAGCGTGAGGCCGAAGCCAACGCGACCCGGGTGCTGGCCGGCCCGGCGCCCGTGCAGCGGACGCTCGAGAGCGCGACAGACGAACACTTCGGCGAGCCGGTCGTGCAGCGCGCCATCACCTATGCGAAGGGCAGATGGTCGCGGGACAACCTCCCGCCGGACCGCTTCGCCGAGCGGCTCGCCAAGGTCTCCGGCGAGCAGGATGGCGTTCACTTTGCCATCCCGTACCGGGACCTGTTCAAGGCGCTCGAGGAAGTATCCGTCACGGTCGAGATCGACGATGAGACGAACTTCGCGTGTGCGCGTGCAAAGTTCACCATCGACGATCAGACCGCGCAGGGCGGCGTGCTGCAGATCAAGCCGCTCGCCGATGACGCGTCGCCTCGCGAACTAAGGGAGTTCGCCGCGACGGTGTCCCATGAGATGCAGCACGCCCTCGACTCCGTCACCGGCAAGTTCAAGTCCCATACTCCCAAACTGACGATGAAGGAGCGGTGGATCTGCTCGGAGTTGCGCGCGTTCGGCATGGAGGCCGCGGCGGCGCTCAAGCTCGCTATCGGGGACAGCTATCTCAGAGTGAGGGCAAGCTCTCCGCAGTGGTCGGGGGTATCGAGGCGAGCAGACTCTCTCCCGAACGCAAGCAGCTCGCCCTCGAGTTCCATCGCATGGACAGCTACGTGCACTCAGGGGCTGTGGTCCTGTCCGCCTACGGGAGCGCGGGTTCCATCAAGGAGAGCGCGCTCCTGAACCGCCTCGCCGGCTATCTGCGGGTCTACCAAATGGTCACGGATGTTCCGACCAACGAGGCTGCACGGGCGTGGCTGGAGGCGCATCCGGTCATCGTGCAAAAGGGGATCCTGGAGGGCGTCGACCTGTTCCACCAGCAGCGCCCCCAGCCCAAGTAGGACAGTCGGCGCCGGTCTTGCCTGCGTGCAGCCTCTTGGGCCTGCCATGGAGCAGCAGTTCTTACGCATACCGGTAGCTCGGTGGCGGTGCGTACGGCCGTGGGGCGCCCGTGTCCGTTCGCGGCGGTGGTTGCGGCCCGCCCGGGCGTCCGTCGGCGAACGCGGTCCGAGAGATCGTTCCGTGAAGCCCGTTCCGAGCCCGTAGACGGGCTTCTGCCGCGACGGCACCGCTCGGGTGGGGAAAACCCACTCGGTCCGACTGTGGGGCCGCAGGGGGCGACCCAGCGGGTGCTGGCGGCTTCCGGTTCCTGCCGCCCGGCGCCGACCACGTACCGTCGACCCTGACCCTGACCCTGACCGCGACCGCGACCGCGACCGACGCCGAGCAATACCGAGCAATACCGAGGAACAGAGCATGACTCCATCCGTGTTCGAGGACGGCGACCCGCGTCGCAGGCTCCTGGATGTCCTTCGCTGCCCGCTGTGCGGCGACGGCCTCCGCGCGTCGGCGGGCGCCCTTCGGTGCGGCAGACAGCACACCTTCGACATCGCGCGCCAGGGGTACGTCAGCCTCCTGACGGGCGATATGCGGGCGGGGAGCGCCGACACCGCACCGATGGTCGGCGCCCGTGACGCGTTCCTGGGCGCCGGGCACTACGCGCCGCTGGGCCGCGCAGTGGCAGAGGTTGCGGCCCGATGGTGCGAGACGCGGGCCGCCGTCTTGGACGCGGGCGCCGGCACCGGCTACTACCTCGCCGCCATCCTGGACGCGGTGCCCGAGGCGGTCGGGCTTGGCTTGGATGTTTCCAAGTTCGCGCTGCGGCGGGCGGCACGCACCCATCCGCGGGCGGCCGCAGCTGTATGGGACGTGTGGCGTGACCTTCCGGTGCGGTCGGGGTCGATGGACGTCGTGCTGAACGTCTTCGCGCCGCGCAACGGCCCCGAGTTCCGGCGGGTTCTGCGTCCGGGGGGTGCGCTTGTGGTGGTCACCCCGACTGCGCGGCACCTGGCCGAACTGCGCAGTGCCGCGGGTCTGCTGACGGTCGACGCGGCGAAGGACGAGCGGCTCTCGCGCACGCTCGACGCCCACTTCCGGCCTGCGCGCGCTGACGTGCTGGAGTTGGAGTACAGCTTGCGTCTGACCCCCCAGGAGGCGAACGACCTCGTGTCCATGGGTCCCTCGGCCCGGCACGTCGATGCTGGGGAACTGGGCCGACGTATCGCGACCATGGGCGACCCGGTCGAGACGACCGCGTCCTTCGCCGTGGCGGTCTACCGGCCGAGGTGACGGGCGGTGGAAAACCGGGACGCGCCCTGGAAGCGCGGGTGGTCGCGTCCACTCCGTGAGGGCTCTGCGCCCCACGGTGACGCTGCCGTGTGACCTGAGGCACGTGATCCGGGGGAAATAAATGGCGAAGCGAGGGAGCTTGATGTTTCAAGATCTTCCGAGGGAGTGTCGATTACGGTTGACGCTGGTGTGGCTGTGGCCGCCGCCAAGGTCCGTACGAAGGTGCGTGTTCCGCTTCGGTTCTCCGACGGGTGGGGGGCGACCGCCGATGTATATACGTTCACCGGTCTGGTGGACGGCAAGGAGCACCTGGCGCTGGGTATTGGCGACTACCGCAACAGCGACGTGCCGCTCGTGCGACCGCACTCGGAATGCATGACGGGTGATGTGTTCGGCTCCGAACGGTGCGACTGCGGGCCGCAGTTGAGGGAGTCGGTGGAACGGATCGCCGCCAGTGGTGGCTACTTGCTCTACCTGCGGCAGGAGGGGCGCGGGATCGGGCTGTACGCGAAGCTCGACGCCTATGCCCTTCAGGACGACGGCCTCGACACCTACGAGGCGAACCTTGCCCTCGGTCGCGGCGAGGAGGAGCGCGACTACACCGCCGCCGCACAAATGCTCGTCGCCCTGGGGGTCGGGAGCATCCGGCTGCTGAGTAACAACCCTGACAAGGCGCGACAGCTCGACGCCTTGGGTGTCGAGGTCATCGAGCAGATTCCGACCGCCGTTCACGTCTCGGCGTCCAACGTCAGCTACCTGCGGGCGAAGGCCGAGCGCACTGGGCACACCATCGCGCTGCCGGCGTGACGGTCGGGCTGGACGCAGTCGTGCGTGAGGGACGAGTACGCGGGGGTGCGACGCCAGGGTGTCAGGGGGTGTCGGGGTACCAGGTCGAAACAAGCTGATGGGGGCTTGACGGTTGCCTGGTGGTGACGTGATACGGCCCACGATCGAAACGGTGGCGTTTCGATCGCGGGCCGGTTACTGTCTTAGGTGTACGACATCGTTTCGAAGCGCGTTCATGCGGTGATGAGTCCGTATGATCGGTGCGACCAATTGGGCAGGGAGGTGAGGGCATGTCGCCGGAAACGGGCACCTCTACGCGGCGCAGTCGCCTGACTCCCGAACGTGAGCAGGAGCTGTACGAGGCTGTGGTCGACCTGCTGCGCGAGGTCGGCTACGAGGCACTGACCATGGACGCCGTCGCCGCCCGTACCCGCTCCAGCAAGGCCACTCTCTACCGCCAGTGGAAGGGCAAGCCGGAACTGGTCGCCACGGCGCTTCGTCAGTGCAAGCCGATCTCCCTCGCGGACATCGACACCGGTTCGCTCGCGGGCGACCTACACGAACTCGTGCGGCTGCACGACGAGACCGAGGTCAAGCGCGACCAGGAACTGATTCGCGGACTGTCGCACGCGGCATTTCAGAATATCGACCTGTTCCGCGCCCTGCGCGATCTGCTCATCGAACCGGAACTGGTCAGCTTTGCCGAACTGGTGCAGCGTGCGGTGGACCGCGGTGAATTGGCTGCGGACAACCCGGCGCGCGACTTCGTGCCGCACATGCTGTTCGGAGGGGCGCTGGCCCGCCCGATCATCGAAGGCATCGACCCCGATCCTGAATACAGCCACAAATACATCGACGCGGTGGTCGTCCCCGCACTCGGCCTGTCCTGAGCTCAGCGGCCCGATGATCGGTCCGGTCGGCCGGGTCAGTTCGTCCGACCGTTGATCCGACTACGCCCGAACCACTGAACCTTTCCGTACCACCACATCAACACACCACGCTCCACCTGACACGCCGCTCTCGTCGTCGGGCTGGTTCCTCACGCCCATGACCGCCCCTCCTGACGGGAGCTCATGCCTCCATGGCCACATTCCTCTACAAGCTGGGCCGGTTCTCCTTCCGGCAGCGGCGCTACGTGGTTCTGTTGTGGGTGGCGCTGCTCGCCCTCGCGGGCCTCGGCGCCGCGACTGCGCGGTCCGCTCCGGCCGACAACTTCACCGTCCCGGGCACCGAGGCGCAGCAGGCGTTCGACCTGCTCCACGACCGCTTCCCCGGTACCAACGCCGACGGCGCGTCCGCGCGGATGGTCTTCCAGGCGCCCAACGGCCAGAAGATCACCGCGGGACCGAACAAGGCGGCGGTCGAGAAGGTCGTCACCGATCTGAAGAACAGCCCGCAGAAGGCGACGGTCACGGACCCGTATACCGCGGGTGCGGTCAGCAAGGACGGCACCACCGCGTACGCGTCCGTCAGCTATGTCGCCAAGTCGACAGAGGTCACCGACGCGACGCATACCGCGATCGAGGACGCGGCGCAGCACGGCCGTGACGCCGGGCTGACCGTCGAGACCGGCGGCTCCGCGCTCCAGGCGTCACCGGAGACCGGCAACAGTGAGGTCATAGGCATCGGCATAGCGGCGGTCGTGCTTTTGATCACGTTCAGTTCGCTGGTCGCCGCCGGGTTGCCGCTTCTGACGGCGATTATGGGTGTCGGTGTCGGAATCGCGTCGATCACCGCCCTGGCGACGACACTCGGCTTGTCGAGCACGTCCTCGACGCTTGCGTCGATGATCGGACTGGCGGTCGGCATCGACTACGCGCTGTTCATCGTCTCACGTCACCGACATGAGCTTATGGAGGGCCGAGACGGCGAGGATGCGGCGGGTCGGGCGGTCGGTACGGCCGGTTCGGCCGTGGTATTCGCCGGACTCACCGTGCTGATCGCCCTGGCGGGCCTCGCGGTGGTCAACATCCCGATGCTCACCAAGATGGGTCTGGCGGCGGCCGCGACGGTTGCGCTGGCCGTGCTCATCGCGCTCACACTCATCCCCGCGCTGCTCGGCTTCGCCGGCCCCAAGGCGCTCAGCCGCAAGGTGCGCAAGGGGCGTGCCAATCCGACGGGCAAGCCGAACATGGGCACGCGCTGGGCGCAGCTCGTCGTGCGGCGTCGGGTGCCGTTCCTGGTCGCCGCGGTGGTGGCGCTGGGTCTTGCGGCCATTCCGATGAGCCGGATGGAACTCGGCCTGCCCGACGACGGTTCGCAGCCGGTCAGTACCACCCAGCGCAAGGCGTACGACATGCTGTCGGACGGTTTCGGGCCGGGCTTCAACGGGCCGCTGATGGTGGTCGTCGACGTGGCACACAGCAAGCAGCCGAAGTCGGCAGCTCAGGACGTCAAGCAGACCATCGCGGGCTTCGCCGACGTCAAGACGGTGACCGGGCCGGCGTTCAACCCGAAGGGTGACACGGCGACCCTCACCGTGGTGCCCGCGTCGAAGCCGAGCAGCACGCAGACCGAGGACCTGGTGCACACCATCCGCGGTCATGCGGGTGACTTCACCGACTCCACGGGCGCGAAGGTCCTCGTCACCGGCACCACCGCGATGAACATCGATGTCTCGCAGAAGCTGAACGACGCGCTGCTGCCGTACCTGGCACTTGTCGTGGGACTGGCGTTCCTGCTGCTGATGGTCGTGTTCCGTTCGGTGCTGGTGCCGTTGAAGGCGGCGCTCGGCTTCCTGCTGTCGGTGCTCGCGGCGCTCGGCGCGGTGGTGGCCGTCTTCCAGTGGGGCTGGCTGTCCGGTCTGATGGGCGTTCAGCAGACCGGTACGATCATGAGCATGATGCCGATCTTCATGGTCGGTGTGGTCTTCGGACTGGCCATGGACTACGAGGTGTTCCTGGTCACCCGAATGCGTGAGGCGTACGTGCACGGCGAGTCGCCGCGTCAGGCGGTCGTGACCGGCTTCACCCATGGTGCGCGGGTGGTGTCCGCGGCCGCGGTCATCATGATCAGTGTGTTCGCTGGGTTCATCGGATCGTCGGAATCGATGATCAAGATGATGGGCTTCGGGCTTGCGATCGCGGTCGCGTTCGATGCGTTCGTCGTAAGGATGACGATCGTGCCGGCGGTGCTCGCGCTGCTCGGGCAGTCCGCTTGGTGGCTGCCGCGCTGGCTGGACCGCGCGCTGCCCAATGTCGACGTCGAGGGCGAGCACCTGCGTAAGAACCTCGCCGAGCGGCCGAGTCGCGTCGCGTCCTCGGACGAGGACGAGGAGGACCGGGCGAGCGTGCGGGTGTGACGGTCATATCGTCGTCGCGCAGTTGGTTCGGGCCCCGGCCGGTCGTGGTGACCGGCCGGGCCCTGCACACCCAGATGGAGTGGCACGGCGTCATGTCACTCGCGCGGGTGCCGTCAAGTCAGGGTCGGCTGGTGTGCGCCGCGTTCGAGGTCGAGCAGCCACTGCTTGCGGGTGAGACCGCCGCCGTAGCCGGTGAGGCTGCCGTCGGCGCCTACGACACGGTGGCAGGGGACGATGATGCCGATCGGGTTCTTGCCGTTGGCCAGCCCCACCGCGCGGGAGGCGGTGGGGCGTCCCATCGCCGCGGCGAGTTCGCCGTAGGTGACGGTCTCGCCGTAGGGGATGTCGCACAGTGCCGCCCACACGCGCTTCTGGAAGGGCGTGCCGATCATGTGCAGGGCGAGGTCGAAGGAGGCAAGTTCGCCGTCGAAGTAGGCGGCGAGCTGTTCCTCGGCGCGGTCGAAGGCGGGCAGGTCCGAGCGCGGGCCGAAGCTTTCCAGTTGTGGGAGGTGCCGTTGGTCGGTCATATAGAGGCCGCTGAGCTCACCCTCCCGGGCGACAAGCGTCAGCGGGCCGCAGGGGCTATCCACCACGGTGTGGACGGCGGACGCCGTCGTGGTCGTCGTCACGGTGCTCATGGTGCGGTGCCTTCCATAACTGAAGTGCCACGGCTATCGGAGGGTTTGGCGGCTGAAGGGTCGTCGTCGGGAAGGACGTTGATCGGATGATCGCCCGTTGCCCACAGGTACTGCGTCGCGTATGCACGCCAGGGCTGCCAGGCGATGGCATGACGGGTCAGCGCGGCCGGGGTGGTGGGCAGGCCGAGGTCGCGGGCCGCGTATCTGACACCGAGGTCGGTGGGGAGAAACGCGTCCGGGTCGCCGAGTGCGCGCATGGCGATGGTCTCCACAGTCCACGGCCCGAAGCCCGGGAGGGCCGCGAGCCGGGCTCTGGCGCGTTGCCAGTCGCTGCCGACGTCCAGGTCGAGTTCGCCGTCCACCAGGGCCCGTAGCAGCGCTGCGAGAGTGTCCTTGCGGGTCTGCGGCATTGCCAGCGACGCGGGGGCGCGCTCGATGAGCGTCTCGGGCGACGGGAACAGGTGGGTGAGGCCGCCGCCCGGGTCCGCGACGGGCTCCCCGTACGCCGTCACCAGGCGTCCTGCGTGGGTGCGCGCCGCCGACGTCGAGATCTGCTGGCCGAGCACCGCGCGCACCGCGAACTCCGGCCCGTCGGCGACCCGTGGCACCCTGCGTCCAGGCGCCTTGGCGACCAGGGGTGCCAGCACCGGGTCGGACGACAGGAGCGCGTCCACAGCGAGCGGGTCGGCGTCCAGGTCGAGCACGCGGCGGCAGCGGCTGATCGCCTGTCCGAGGTCACGCCAGTCGGTGAGCGACAGCCGGCAGCCGATGTGGTCGGATTCCGGCCGCAGCGACACCGTGCCGGAGCCGTTCGGCAGCCGCAGCGTGCGCCGGTACGCCCCGCCGCGCCACTCCTCGACACCCGGGACGGCGGTGGCCGCGAGGTGGCCGAAGAGGTTGTCAGGGTTGAGCGGGCGGCGGAACGGCAGCCGTAGCGCTATAGAGCCCGCCGCGGCGGTCGGGCGGCCCTTGGCGACCCTGGCGCGCAGTTCACCAGGGGTCAGGGCGAACACCTCCCGCACGGTGTCGTTGAAGGTGCGGATGCTGGCGAAGCCGGCCGCGAACGCTATCTCGCCCATCGGCATGGCCGTCGTCTCGATGAGCAGCCGTGCGGTCTGCGCGCGCTGGGCCCTGGCAAGCGCCAAGGGGCCCGCGCCCAACTCGGCGAGCAACTGACGCTCGACCTGCCGCGCGCTGTAGCCGAGCCGGGACGCGAGGCCGGGTACGCCCTCCCGGTCGACCACGCCGTCGCCGATCAGCCGCATCGCCCGGGCCACGAGGTCGGCTCGCTCGTTCCACTGTGGTGAGCCGGGGCTGGCATCCGGGCGGCAGCGCTTGCAGGCACGGAACCCGGCCTGCTGAGCGGCCGCCGCGCTCGGGTAGAACGTCATGTTCTCGACCTTCGGCGGCACGACGGGGCAACTCGGCCGGCAGTAGATACGCGTGGTCAGCGCCGCGGTGAAGAACCACCCGTCGAAACGGGAGTCCTTCGACTGCACGGCCCGCACGCAAGCATCGAAGTCCGTATGCATCTCACCAGTGTCGCGCCTCGTCACAGCATCGGTCTGGCGAGAATCCGACACGGACCTCAAAGGCATACGACATGGGCGGCGGCTGGGCCGCGTCCATGGATGCCAGCTGTCGGGCCGGCGCCCTTGGGTGCACGGCCTGGCACCCAAGGGCGCTGGTTACGCGTTCAAGGCCAGAGGCGCGCGCCCAGAATGCCTAGTCAGTCACCTTGCTGTCAGGTGCGTAGCGCAGGTCCTCGTAATCGGGGTGCTTGCTGATCCATCCGTCGATGAAGGGGCAGATCGCCAGGACCCCCAGTCCGCGGGCACGGGCGTCGTCGAGGGCAGCACGGGCCAGCGCGGAACCGACGCCGCGGCCTTCGTAGCCTTCCTGCACCTCGGTGTGGACGAAGGCGATCAGCGCGTCACCGCGCAGGTAGGCGGCGAAGCCGGCCAGGCCGCCGTCCGTACGGGCTTCGTAGCGCTGTGCGGCAGGGACGTCGACGACAGTGAGGTCGTCGGGGGCGGGACTCACGAACGGTAGCCCTCGACGGTCGAGGAGGGCCGTACGCGGGCGCCTCCCGGATCCTCGCCGGCCTCGGACAGGGCGCGGCGCTGGCGTAGCAGGTCCCAGCACTGGTCAAGTTCGCGCTCCAGGGCGGCGAGGCGTTCGCGCTGGTTGCCGCCTTCGTCGCCGCCTCCCGCGAGCAGGTCGCGCAGGACCTTCTCGTCGGACACCATCTTGCTGATACGACCCAGGATGGCCTGCTCGGCGTTAGCGTCTTGAGGCTGTTGCACGGGGCACCTCCCGATCGATGGGCCGTTTCCACTCTCTCAGGTCGTACGGTACGACGCGCGCGGGGCGCGGGTCAGTACTCAGGGGTGGCGGGTGGCGGGTCCCGGTCGCTCGTCGGTGGGCTCGGGCGTGGCATCGGCGTCGCGGTTCGGGTCCGTGCCACGGGCGTCGCCATGGGCGCCGGAGGGCGGTTCTACGTGGCTTCGCATCCAGGTGTCGATCTCGGCGCGCACCCTGCGGTCCATGGCGAGCGACATCTCCGCGTCGACGATGTTCTTGGCCAGCGGGCGCAGTCGTTGCAGGGACTCGGCGATGCGGTGGGCATCGTCGGGCGTCAGGCCGGTCAGGCCCCCCATGACGTGGGACTTGATGACCTGGGTGAACAGGTCGGCCATGGCGTCGACGTGGTTACGTACTTCTCGGCCCGCGGCGAGAACGGCGGACAGCGGCACGCCTTCGCGGACGAGCGCGGCAGAGGCGTCCAGCAGGCGGCGGCTGACGTGCACGACCTGCTCGCCGTCGACTGCGATGTATCCGATCTCCAGGGAGTCGGTCAGGTTGTCAGGGCTTATGTCCTCGCCGAAGTAATCGGCGAGCTCCTGGGGGCTGAGCCTTACCGGTGTCTCCTCGGACCACGGGGTGGCGAGGGCGCCTTCCAGCCCGAGGAGTTCGGCGACACCGTCCAGGGTGCGGCCCTGCTCCCAGGCGGCAATCAACTCGGCGATGCCGCCTAGGGTGTGACCGCGCTCCAGGAGAGCGGAGATGGTGCGCAGACGCGCGAGGTGGTCCTTGGAGTACCAGGCGATCCGCCCTTCGCGGCGCGGCGGCGGGAGTAGGCGCCGCTCGCGGTAGAACCGCAGTGTCCTGACGGGGATGCCGGCTGCTTCGGCCAGTTCCTCGACGCGGTACTCGCGCGGCCCGGTCGCGTTGTCGTCCACGGCGCCAGCCTAGGGGGTGCAGAAATGGTTCCCATCCGCCGACCGTGGTGCTCCTCCGCGCGCCCGCCCGTCGTACATGCGCCAGGGCGGTGCCGGGCGTGGTGGGCGCCGTGGGCGGTCGAAATCCGGACCTACCCCTACCGGAGGTAACGCCTGGTGCCTTACAGTCCGACTGTGCCAGTGATTGCTGGCGTGATTGAGGGAAAGCGGGAAGGCGGTGCCATGGACGACGACATCGAACACGTGCGGGTGGCGGTGATCGGGTCCGGCTTCGGCGGTCTAGGGGCCGCGGTGAGGCTGCGGCAGGAAGGGATCACCGACTTCGTGATCCTGGAGCGCGCGGACGCGGTGGGGGGCACCTGGCGCGACAACAGCTACCCGGGCTGCGCCTGCGACGTGCCCTCCCATCTCTACTCGTTCTCCTTCGCGCCGAACCCCGACTGGCCTCGCGCCTTCTCCGGCCAGGAGCACATCCGCGCCTACCTCGAACGGGTCGCCGACACCTTCGGGCTGCGGCCGCACCTGCGCTTCGGCGCCGAGGTGCTCCAGGCCCGCTGGAACGTCGAGGCACGGCACTGGCACCTGACGACGGCCGGCGGCGAACTGATCGCCGACGTGGTGGTCTCCGCGACCGGACCGCTGTCCGACCCGAAGATTCCGGATGTGCCGGGCATCGAGGACTTTCCCGGGCGGGTGTTCCACTCCTCGCGCTGGGACCACGACTTCGACCTCAAGGGCAAGCGCGTCGCCATGGTCGGCACCGGGGCGTCCGCGATCCAGATCGTGCCGTCGATCCAGCCGGAGGTCGGGAAGCTGACCGTCATCCAGCGCACCCCGCCGTGGGTGATGCCGCGGGTGGACCGGCCGATAGGTGCGGCGGAGCGGTGGCTGCACGGCACGGTGCCCGGCACCGCGAAGATGCGGCGTGGCGTGCTCTGGTTGATCCGGGAGTTCCAGGTCGGCGCGTTCGTCAAGCGGCCGAAGCTTATGAAGGCGGCCGAGCGGATCGCACGCGGCCACCTGAAGCGGTCCGTCAAGGACCCTGGGCTCCGGGCCCGCCTCACACCGGACTACATCATCGGATGCAAGCGCATCCTGTTGTCCAACACCTACTATCCGGCGCTCTCGCAGCCCAACACCGAGGTCGTCACCTCGGCGCTCAGTGAGGTGCGCGGCTCATCCGTGGTGACGGCCGACGGCACCGAGCGCGAGGTCGACGCGATCATCTTCGGGACCGGCTTCCATGTCACCGACATGCCGATCGGCGATCGGGTCATCGGATCGGACGGTCGCAGCCTCAGCGAGCACTGGAAGGGCGGCATGGCCGCGCTGCGTGGCTGCGCCGTGGATGGCTTCCCGAATCTTCTGTTCATCATCGGACCGAACACCGGTCTCGGGA
Source organism: Streptomyces sp. NH27 (assembly GCF_056859195.1). NCBI lineage: Bacteria > Bacillati > Actinomycetota > Actinomycetes > Kitasatosporales > Streptomycetaceae > Streptomyces > Streptomyces sp. NH27. The sequence goes on along the minus strand of NZ_JACEGK010000105.1, from coordinate 4,211 downwards.
ACAGTTCGATGATCCTGATGATCGAATCGTCACTCAACTACGTGGCCGACTACATGCGCACGCTGGAGCGTTCGGGTGCCGTAGCCCTGGATGCGAAGCCGGCGGCGGTCGCCGCGTGGAACGAGGAGATGCAGCGCCGCGCGTCGCGCACCGTGTGGAACACCGGCGGCTGCAAGAGCTGGTACCTGGACGCCAACGGCCGCAACACCACGGCCTGGCCCGGCACCACCGCCGAGTTCCGGCGCGCTACCAGGCAGTTGAAGCTGTCCGAGTACAACCTGCTGGCACCCGCCGGACAACCGGCTGCCGCGTCCGCGACCGGGCGGGCCGCGGAGGTGGCGTCATGACCGCGCCGTACGAGGCGGTGCAGCCGCGCAGGACGCTGACCGCGGTCTCCGCGGACGGGACGCGCCTGAACGTGGAGGAGTACGGCCGCTCCGACGCTCCGACGGTCGTACTGTCGCACGGGTGGACGTGCTCGACGCTGTTCTGGGCGCCGATCGTGCGCGCCCTGTCATCGGATTTCCGGTTGATCGCATACGACCAGCGCGGCCACGGTCTCAGTGCGGCGCCGGCCACCCGCAAGGGTTACGGCACAGGTGTATTGGCCGATGATCTGCAAGCCGTACTGGAGGCTGTGCTGCCCGACGGCGAACGCGCGTTGCTCGTCGGCCACTCCATGGGCGGTATGACGATCATGGCGGCCGCCGAGCGGCAGTCCGTACGCCACCGGACCGCTGCGGCGCTGCTGGTGAGCACCGGCAGCAGCCGACTGCTCGGCTCGACACAGGTGCTGCCGCCACGATTGAGCGCGCGGTGGCTGCGGCGTGCGTTCCACCGCCAGTTCCTCGTCTCGCGCCTGCCGCTGGGCCCGGTCACGCCGATGGCCAGGGCTGCGTTGAAGTACGGGGTGATGAGCCCGGGTTCGACACCCGAACAGGTGGCGTTTTGCGCTCGGATCGTGCACGCCTGCAGGGCGCGGCAGCGTTCCGCGTGGGGCAAGGTGCTGGCCGCGCTGGATCTCGACGCCGAGGTGGCCGCGCTCACTGCGCCTACCGCGGTCGTCGTCGGCACTGTCGACAAACTCACTCCCAAGGTGCACGCGCACCGCATCGCCGCCACGCTGCCGCACTGCGTCGGGCTGACCGAACTGCCCGGCCGCGGTCACATGACGCCGGTCGAGGACGCGCCCGCCGTCGAGGCGGTGATCCGCACTCTGGCGGCCGATCATCTGACGGAGGGTGACGCGACATCGGAAGGTACGACAAGCGGTCAGGCTGTGACGGTCGGCGAACAGGAGAAGAGCGCATGAGCGGATCATCGTTGGACGGCCGGGTCGTGGTGGTCACCGGCGCGGCTCGCGGCGTCGGTGAGCTGCTCGCCCGCAAACTCGCCGCGCGCGGCGCACGGTTGGCGCTGGTCGGCCTCGAACCCGATGAGCTGAAGAACGTCGCCGCGTCACTGGGCGGTGAGGCGGCCAACTGGACCGCCGATGTCACCGACCGGGCGGCGATGGCCCAGGTGGCCGCCGACGTCCGGGCGCACTTCGGGCGGATCGACGTCGCCGTCGCCAATGCGGGGGTCGCCACCGGCGGGCCGTTCCTCGAGTCGGACCCCGACGCCTTCGACCGGGTGATCCAGGTCAACCTGTTGGGCAGCATCTCGACCGCACGGGCGTTCCTGCCGGCGCTCGTTGACTCGCACGGCTATTTTCTGCAGATCGCATCGCTGGCGGCGATCACCCCCGCGCCGCTGATGGCCGCATACTGCGCGAGCAAGTCGGGTGTCGAGGCGTTCGCGCACAGCCTGCGCGCCGAGATGGGCCCCAAGGGTGTCGAGGTCGGCGTCGGCTACTTGAGCTGGACCGACACCGACATGGTGCGCGGCGCCGATGAGGACGACGCGCTGCGGGCCATGCGCGCGCGGCTGCCGTGGCCGACCAACCGAACCTACCCGCTGGAACCGGCAGTTGAGCGGATCGTCGCTGGGATCGTACGACGATCCCCTCATGTGTACGCGCAGTGGTGGCTGCGTGGCATGCAGCCGGTGCGCGGCTACCTGCCGTCGATCATCGGAGGCGCGCTGGGGCAGCGGGAGATGCGCCGGGCCGCGCCGGCACTGGCACGAGCAGCTGGGATGCGGCGCGGCCTGGTCGGCAGGGGAGGGGCCGCGGACGAGTCGGCGCGCGCGTCCGCGCATCACGCTCCGTAGCGGTAACCACGCTGTAACCACTCGCCGACCTGGGGTTATTGTCCCAGGATGCGTGGGGTGTCCGGCCATGTAAGTCTTGTCGAGGCCCCATCCCCACAAAACTCCAGGAGGAGTAGCCATGGGCGCTTTCGATCAGTTCAAGGACAAGGCCGAGGACTATGCCGAGCAGGCCAAGGGTGCGCAGAGTGGCAAGCGGAACAAGTCCGCTGACGCCCAGAACCCCGAGCAGGCCCAGCGCGGCATGCAGCAGGAGGGGCAGGAGCGTCGTTCCGACCTCGAGGACCAGGTGTCGCGTCGCATGGGCCGCGAGTCCGAGGACGACAACCAGGACGACTGGGCCTGACGTCCGCTTGAGCTGACCTCGGCGTCGCGCCTCGCGCTGACACCGGGAAACGCCGTGACACGGAAGGGGCACCCCCTGTGGGCGCCCCTTCTGCGTGCCTTGCGGCGGCCATTGCGTCCGCACGCTGCCTTCGCGCCCTTGGTAGCTGTCCGCCGCCAAGGGCGCGAAGGCAGCGTGCGTGGGCCGGACGGCGCCCCGTTGGTGCTCCCTGCTGTCGCCCGGTTCTCCTAGGTGCGCGGCGGCAGCGGCGGGCGGGCGCGGGAGGGGCGGGAGGACAGGTCGGGCGGCACCGCCGCCGGGTGCTCGCCGAGCAGCAACAGCGCTTCGCGGACGGCGACGGCGAGTTGGCCGTGCCTGCCCTCCGCCCAGTCGAGCGGGGTGCGCAGGCACTCGATGTCGGGTGCGACGCCATGGTTCTCGATGGACCAGCCGTAGGCGTCGAACCAGGCGGCGTTCATCGGCACGGTGATGACCGTGTTGTCACCCAGGCGGTGCCGGCCGGTCATACCGACGACGCCGCCCCAGGTGCGCAGACCGACCACCGGGCCGAGTCGCAGCAGCTTGAACGCCGCGGTGATCATGTCACCGTCGGAGGAGGTGGCCTCGTCGGCGACCGCGACCACCGGGCCGCGCGGGGCGTTGCCGGCGTAGGAGACGGGTTGGGCGTTGCGGGTGACATCCCAACCGAGCACCGTACGGGTGAGTTTCTCGATGACCAGTTCGCTGATGTTGCCGCCGGCGTTGCCGCGTACGTCCACCAGCAGGGCGTCGTAGGCGACTTCCTTGCGCAGGTCGCGGTTGAACTGCGCCCAGCCCGAGCCGCCCATGTCGGGGATGTGCAGATAGCCGCAGCGGCCGCCGCTCAGGTGCCGGACGACGCTGCGCCGCTTGGCCACCCAGTGCTGGTAGCGCAGTGGCCGCTCGTCGATCAACGGCACCACAGCGATACGGCGGGGCGCGCCGCGGCCGCCGGGCGGGGTGAAGGTCAGCTCCACGGTGGTGCCGCCCGCGCCCGACAGCAGCGGGTACGGGCCCGCCTGCGGGTCGACGCGGCGGCCGTCGATGTGGGTGAGGATCGCGCCCTCGCGGATACCGGTGCCGGCCAGTGGCGAGCGCGCCTTGGAGTCGGACGACTCGCCGGGCAGGATGCGGGCGACCGTCCAGGTGCCGTCCTTGTTGTGCTGGAAGTCGGCGCCCAGCAGGCCGATGGGACGCTGGTAGTGCGGCGGGCCCTCGTTGCGGCGGGCGGGCTGCACGTAGGCGTGCGAGGTGCCGAGTTCGCCGAGGACTTCGCGCAGTAGGTCGGCGAACTCGTCGGGGGTGGCGACGTGTTCGACCAGCGGCCGGTACTGGTCGAGGATCGCCGGCCAGTCAACGCCGCACATGTCGGGTGCCCAGAAGTAGTCGCGGATGAGGCGGCCCGCCTCCGCGTACGACTGACGCCACTCGGCGGTCGGCTCCACCTCGTGCAGGATGCGGCGCATGTCGACGTAGACCGTGGAGTCGTCGTCGCCGCGCTCGGTGGCGGGCAGGACGGCGAGTTCGCCCTCGTCGAAGACGGCCAGTCGCAGGCCGTCGCCGCTGACCGCGTACCAGTCCATGTGGCGGACGAGTTCGGTGCGCTTGGACTTGCCGAGATTGAAGTGCTCCAGGGTGG
>NZ_JACEGK010000104.1:0-17495 GCF_056859195.1 Streptomyces sp. NH27 | reverse complement strand
GCCCCGGTCAGTCGGGCCTCGCCGGCTCGTAGAACCCTTCCCAGTTCGGATGGCCCGGCGGGAAGCCCAGCGAGACGAGGGTGTTGATCAGCATTCCGTACGCGAAGAACCGCGTCGTCTCTTCGACGTCCGTGCCCAGCGCGGCGCGGACCTCGTCCCACATCCGCTGCCAGCCCGCCCTGAGCGTCGAGCCGAACTCGTGGTCGCCGCCGGCCTCCGCGGCCGCGACCGCCGCGTACATCTGCATCTGCATCAGCAGCTTCTCCGGTTCGTCCTGGAGGAGTTGCTGGTACGCGGCGGCCATCGCGTGCATGCGGCCCTCGGCGGGGACGCAATCCACGGCCTTCGCGAAGACCTCGCGGGTCTGGGCGAGGCAGTGTTCGGCGGCCGCGAGGAAGATGGCCTGCTTGTTGGGGAACAGGCGGAACAGGTAGGGCTGGGAGACACCTACGCGGCGGGCGATCGCTTCGGTGGACGTGCCCTTGTAGCCGCCCTGGGCGAACTCGCTCATCGCCGCGCTGATGACGCTGACGCGTCGGTCCTCCGCGCTCATCCTTGCCATGCGGATTAAGTTAGTGGCCAATCACTTACTAGTCAACATGTTCGGCGGAACGGGGTGGGGCGCGGGTCAGGCGAGGCGGACCACGGCGCGGGACATGCCGAGGACCTTCTGGCCGTCGGAGGTGGCGACGAGGTCGATACGGACGCGGCGGTCGTCGAGCTTGGCGGCGACCTTCGCGGCGACGTGGACGGTGGCGCCGCGGTCGTCGTCGGGAACGACGACCGGCTTGGTGAAGCGGACGCCGTACTCCTCGACGGCACCGGGATCGACGGTCCAGTCGGTGACGACACGGATCGCGACGGCCATCGTGAACATGCCGTGCGCGATGACGTCGGGCAACCCGACCTCGCGGGCGAACTTCTCGTTCCAGTGAATGGGGTTGAAGTCGCCCGAGGCGCCGGCGTACTGCACGAGGGTGGCCCGGCTGACCGGGAAGTCCCTGGCGGGCAGTTCGGTGCCGACCTCGACGTCGTCGTAGGCGATTGCCGCGGCCATCACTCGTCCCCGCTCTTGTCGCTGCTGCTGCCACTTTCGCCGGCGTCGTCCGGCTCGGCCGCGCGGGCCACCAACTTCGTCAGGGCGGTCACCACATGCTCGCCGGACTCGTCGTGGATCTCGCCGCGGATCTCGATGACGTCGTTGCCCGCCAGGGACTTGATCGTGTCGATCGTGGAGGTGACCGTGAGCCGGTCGCCGGCCCGAACCGGACGGCGATAGGCGAACTTCTGGTCGCCGTGCACCACCCGGCTGTAGTCGAGCCCGAGTTCGGGGTCACGGACCACCAGGCCGGCCGCCTTGTAGCTGATCGCGAAGGGGAAGGTCGGCGGCGCGATCACGTCGGGGTGGCCGAGCGCCTTGGCCGCCTCGGCGTCGACGTACACCGGGTTCGGGTCGCCGATCGCCTCGGCGAACTCGCGGATCTTCTCCCGGCCGACCTCGTAGACACTGCTGGGCGGATAGCTCCGCCCCACGAAGGACGGGTCGAGGGCCATCGTTACCTCCGGATACGGATGGGGTCGGCACATGCCGCGCGGGTCGGGACATGCCGTGAGGCCGCCCCCGGAATACGGGAACGGCCTCACGGTAGAGCTTCAGCCGGACATGGTCCGGACTTCCGCCGATGCGGAGCCCGGAGTCGCGGTCTGCCGGAACCGTATGATCCCGGCGGCCTGCCGCGAACAGCCTCGCCTCGGCAGCACTTGGAGAGGTGTCGCCTGGGTCAGCGGGTCTCGCGGTGCGCGGTGTGAGCGTTGCAGCGGGGGCAGTGCTTCTTCATCTCAAGACGGTCCGGGTCGTTGCGCCGGTTCTTCTTGGTGATGTAGTTCCGCTCCTTGCACTCAACGCAGGCCAGCGTGATCTTGGGGCGGACGTCGGTGGCGGCCACGTGAGTGCTCCTTGACGAACGGGTGTTATGAACACAGGAAGAGTAGCCGATCGAGGGACCGAACCCGCAATCGGCTACGGAGAGTAGCGGCGACCGGACTTGAACCGGTGACACAGCGATTATGAGCCGCTTGCTCTACCGACTGAGCTACGCCGCCTCGACGAACTGGCCCCCGCCGAGACGACGGGGGACCGATCCATCAGAGCCCCAATACGGAATCGAACCGTAGACCTTCTCCTTACCATGGAGACGCTCTACCGACTGAGCTATTGGGGCGAGCGAGGAAGACATTACACGCTCCGCAGCGATACGTGAAATCCGTATCCGGCGGGGCACATCGGACCTGGCGGACACCCGAACCACGCCTCCCCCGGGGCCCGTCGGCGCCGTTTCCGCACCGCGTCCGCGACCGCCGCGGCACCGCGTCCGCGCCTCGTACGTGTCGGGGCGGGCGCCTCCCGGATGCCAGGGCGGGCACCTCTTCCGTGTGGCGTCCGCGCCACGTCGGGAGCCGCGCCCCGGGCCCGTGGACAGCACGTTTCGCGCGACCCCGGCCGGTACGACTAATGCGCTCCTGCCGGGACCTCGCCATCGGGCGCCCTACGCTCGGAGTGCGTGATCATGCCGTTTGCCCTGCTCCCCGATCATCTTCCGTGATCTGCAGATGATCGCCCGTCGTCCTGTCCCGTGATCCTGCCTCCCACCGCTCGCAAGGCCCGTACCGGAGGAGCGCGATGACCGACAGCCCCCGCGGCACCACCGCGGAGACCGCCACCCTGCTGCTGTGCGGCGCCCACCTCACCGACGGCCGGACCGTAGACGTCCGGCTGAGCGGCTCGCGGATCGAGGCCGTGGGCACCGCGGGCAGCCTTGCCGTGTCCGCGGACCGGCCCGACCGCGGGGGTGGCGGCGAGCGGTCCGCCGACCGTCCGGTGCGCGGCGACCGCATCGACCGGCCGGACCGCACCGACCGTTCCGACCTGGGCACCCGCGGCGCCCGGATCGACCGCGGCGCCCGGATCGACCTGCACGGCTACCTCCTGCTGCCCGCGCCCGCCGAGCCACACGCGCACCTGGACTTCGCGCTCACCGCCGGCGGCCCGCCCTCCGGCGACACCGAGGACGTCCAGCGCCGCGCCACCGAGGCCGCGCTGCTCCAACTCGGCCACGGCGCCACGGCGGTGCGCAGCCATGTACGGATCGGCGACGTCCGCGGGCTGCGCTCTTTGGAGGCGGTGCTCCAGGCCCGGCAGTCGCTGCGCGGGCTGCTCGACGTGCAGGCGGTGGCGGTACCCAGGGTGCTGACCGGCGCCGCCGGCGCGGACGGCCTGGCGATGCTGCGCGACGCGCTGAAGATGGGCGCTTCGGCGGTGGGCGGCTGCCCGGACCTCGACCCGGACCCGAGCGGCTACGCCGAGGCGGTGCTGACGCTGGCCGCCGAGTTCGGCCTGCCGGTCGACCTGCACACCGCCGCCGACGACCCGGCGCGGATGGCCCGGCTGGCCGCGATGGCCGGCGGGCTGCGGCCCGGCGTCACCCTCGGCCCCTGCCACGGCCTGGCCACGCAAGGACCGGATGGCGTGGCGCGCACCGCCGACCGGCTGGCCGCCGCGGGTGTCTCCGTGGTCGCGCTCCCCCAGGGCGGCTGCGGCGCCCTGGACCGCTGCGCGCCCGCGCCGGACACCCCGGCCGCCCGCGCCGCCGCCTCCGTCCGCCCGCTGGCACCGCTCACCGCGGTCCGCGCACTGCGCTCGGCGGGAGTGCGGGTCACCGCGGGCAGCGGCGCGCTCTGCGACCTGGCGAACCCGGTGGGCCGCGGCGACCCGCTGGAGGCGGCGTTCCTGCTCGCCTCGCACGGCGAGTGCGCTCCCCAGCGGGCGTACGACCTGGTCAGCGCCGAGGCCCGGGCGGTACTCGGGCTGCCGGAGGTACGCGTGGAGGCGGGCTTCCCGGCCGAGTTGCTCGCCGTGCGCGGGGAGAGCCTGGCCGGCGTGCTCTCGCTCGCCTACAGCCGGATCGTGATCCACCGCGGCCGGGTGGTCTCCCGGACCAGCGCGGTGCGCGAGTACTGCGACTCGTCCGGCGACGCGGCCCTCGACCTCCCGCGCCAGGCGCACCGCGAGGCGTAGCGTCACGGCATGCGTACGGTGATCGCTGGTGGACACGGACAGATCGCGCTGCGGCTCGAACGGCTGCTGAGCGGGCGCGGGGACAGCGCGGCCGGGTTGATCCGCAACGCCGCCCAGGCTGACGACCTGCGGGCGGTGGGTGCCGAACCGGTCGTGCTCGACCTGGAGTCGGCGACGGTGGAGCAGGTGGCGGCGGTACTGGAGGGCGCCGACGCCGCGGTGTTCGCGGCGGGCGCGGGCGCGGGCTCCGGGGCGGCGCGCAAGCAGAGCGTGGACCAGGGCGCGGCCGTGCTCCTCGCGGACGCGGCCGAGCGGGCCGGGGTACGGCGCTTCCTGGTGGTCTCGTCCATGGGCGCGGACGCGAAGGCGGCCGGCGTGGACCCCGTCTTCACGGCGTACCTGCGGGCGAAGGGCGCGGCGGACGACGCGGTGCGGGCGCACGAGGGGCTGGACTGGACGATCCTGCGCCCGGGTGCCCTGACGAACGACAGCGGTACCGGCCGGGTGCACCTCGCCGCGTCCACCGGGCGCGGCTCGGTCCCGCGTGATGACGTGGCGGCGGTGCTGGCGGAGTTGCTGACGGCGCCCGGCACGGCCGGGCGGACCCTGGAGCTGATCGCGGGGCCCGACCCGGTGGCGGAAGCGGTGCGCGGAGCGGCTTCCGGGGGCTGAGGGTCCGGGGCACGCGGTCCGGCCCGCGAGGTGTGCGGGTCATGTCGTGCGGTCCGGGTCACGCGGTCACGCGATCACGGTCACGCGGTCCGGATCACGCGGTCCGGGGCTCCCGTACGTCAGGGGCCGGCCCGTACGTCAGGCGCCGGTCCGGTGACTGCGCCAGCAGTAGCAGACCAGGGGCAACTGGACCAGACCATCCCGCACTTCCGCCGTTTCGCGGACCTTCGCCTCGATCCGGGCCGCGAGTTCCGCCTGCCGCTCGGCCGGCAGCGCGATGAACCTGCTGTAGGTGGCGAACATGGCGGTCACCTCCTCGGCGGTCATCGCGGCGGTCCAGGTGACGGCGTGTGTCACCGGTTCGGTGAAGGGCACGCCGGCCGGCAACCACGGCCCGTCGTTCATCCGCGCGATCAGGTCCCCGACCCTGTCGTCGGTCCCCATCTCGTCGTGGACGTAGGCGTCCAGCCGGTCGAGCCACGGCACCCGCCGGTCCCTGCGCGTGTACAGGACGCCGAGCGTCCCGCCCGGCTTGAGCACCCGGGCGATCTCCGGGAGTGCGGCGGCCGGGTCCATCCAGTGCCATGCCGCGGAGATCGTGACCGCGTCGACCCGGGCGTCGGGCAACGGGATGTGCTCGCCGGTCCCTTCGAGCACCGTCGCCCGCGGACAGGCGCCGGCCAGCACCTCGCGCATGCGGGCATCGGGTTCGACCGCCACGACGTCCTCGGCGCGGTCGGCGAGCTGACGGGTCAACAGGCCGGTCCCTGCGCCCAGGTCGAGCACCGAGGGGCAGTCCGCGGGCAGCAGCCAGTCGAGCGCCTGCGCCGGCGGCCCCATCCGGTAGCGGTCGTAGTCCTGCGCCGCGGCACCGAAGGACACCGCGAGCTGGGGCAGTTGGGACATGGCACTCCGTAGGTCGTCGTCCGGGGAGACGGGCTCCGGCGGGGAAGTCACAGGCCGCGCAGACCGGTGAGCACCCTCTCCAGCAGCGTGACGTCCGGCCGTCCCCCTACGTGGCCCGGCTGCTGGACGTTGACGAAGCCGCCCTCGGCCAGGTCGCCCACCAGGACGCGCGTGACGCCGAGCGGGATGTTCAGCAGCGCTGAGATCTCGGCCACCGAGATCAGGTTCATGCACAGCCGACAAATCGCCTGCTGCTCGGGGAACAGCCGTACACCGCTTTCCCAGGCGCGTGCGGTGGTGCCTACCAGCGCCTCGAGCGCGAAATCGGTCCGCGCTGTCGTACGTCCGCGTGTAACGGCGTACGGGCGCACGAAAGGCGACGAGTTGCGCCTGCGGTCTGCACTCACGAACACACATCCTTCCGGGTGTGACGCGGACGGCTGATCGCACCGGGCCTCACTCGGCCAGCGCGCTCTGCAGCTCTCTGCGCACGGCGGGGGTGAGCACGTCGCCGGTCCGTTCGACCAGCAACGTCATCTCGTAACCGACGACTTTCATGTCGCAGGTGGGCGAGGCGAGCACCACCAGGACGGAGCCGTCGCTGATCGACGTCAGGAAGAGGAAGCCATTCAGCATGTCCACCACGGTCTGGGTGACCGCCCCGGCCTCGAACAGCGTGGCGGCTCCCTGCGTCAGGCTCGCCAGACCCGAGGCCATCGCGGCGAGTTGGTCGCCCCGGTCCTTGGGCATGGACGCCGAGGCCAGGAGTTGGACGCCGTCCGAGGAGACGACCACCGCGTGCGCGACCCCCGGCACCTGCTTGACGAAGTTGGCGATGAGCCAGTTCAGGTTCTGCGCTGCGTTGCTCAGGTCTCTCATGGCTGTGGCTGCTTCCTATGCTGCTGGGGACGTCGTCCGGGGGCGCTGCGGGCGAAGGGAACGGCAACCGGCTCATACCGGACCCGATCCGCCCGGTGACCGGCCATGCCCGTCGTCACGCCCGGCCCCGTACTTCCCCCGCCTGACGCCCTGGTGGAAGCTCGACAACCGCTCCCTCATCACGTCGGCCTGGCGTGGTGCGGCCGGCGCCGCGTTCGGCTGCGGCGCTCCATCGCGCGCCACCACACCGGGCGGGGAGTTGCCGGGCGGCACGCGCCGGGGCAGTCCCTGAGCGGTCGTACCTCCGGTCGTCGAACCTCCGGTCGTCGGCCCGCCGACCGGCTGCCAACCGGTGTCCGGCAGCCCACGGCCCGGCTGTGCGCGGTCCGGTAGTGCGTGGTCCGGTTGTCCGCCGCCCTGCTGTCCGCGGTCCGGTTGTCCATGGCCGCCCTCCGGGTCGGGCCAGCCCGACCTCGTCGACTCGAAGATCGGCAACCGCTCGGACCCGGGTCCGCCCGGCGCCGAGCCGGGGTAGGCGTGCCGACCGGGCTGCGGCTGCGGCTGCGGCAAGGCGGGCAGGTGGGCGCCTGGTGCGTGGGACGCGGCCGGCGGGAGCCCTTCCCGCGCCACGCGGCCGTCCGCGTCGGCCGAAAGCGGATGTTCCTCGAGCGGCTGCACGAACCAGGAGAAGTCGTGACCGGGCTGGGCCGCCGCCTGCTCCTCGTCGTTGAACCACGGGAAGCCGCCTTCCGGCGGACCTGAGTGGCGCCCGGTCGGCGTCTCCTCGTACCGCCGGCCAGGCGCGCCGGTCTCCACCGCCGGACCGTGGGAAGTCTCGAACCGCGGTTCGCCGACCGGCCCCGACGGGACCCCGGAGCGGAGCACTCCGGCGAGGTCGGGAGTGTCGTACTGGCCAGGGCGCATGGTCGACTGGTCGAACGCCGGTCCCGCGCCGGCATCGATCTCGCCCACGGACAGCAGCAAGGCCGGCGGAATCCGGATCAGCGCGTTGAGGCCGGGCCGGCCGGAACCGGTCAGCCGCACCTGGATGCCGTACTTGGCCGCCAGCCGCCCGACGACGAACAGACCCATGCGGCGGGATATCGCCACGTCGAGCACGGGCGGCTCGGCGAGCCGGCGGTTGATCCGGTCCAGTTCCTCGGGCCGGATGCCGATGCCCGCGTCCGCGATGTCCAGAACGACGTCGCCGGAGGCGAGTATCTTGCCTCCCACCAGCACCTGGGTCTCGGGGCCGGAGAACGCGGTGGCGTTCTCGATGAGCTCGGCCACGAGGTGGACGACGTCGGTCGCGGCATGACCGGCCACCGCCACGTCGGGCAGCTCGTACAGCACCACGCGTTCGTACTGCTCGACCTCGGCGGTGGCGGCGCGGACCAGGTCGAACAGCGACACCGGCTGGTTCCAGCGGCGGCTCTGCTCCTCGCCGGCGAGCACCAGAAGGTTCTCGTTGTTGCGGCGCATCCGTGTCGCGAGGTGGTCGAGCTGGAACAGGCTGGCCAGCTGACTCGGGTCCTGCTCGCTGTTCTCCAGGTCGTCGATGAGCTGGAGTTGCCGCAGCACGAGGCTCTCGCTGCGGCGCGACAGGTTGGTGAAGATCGCGTTGACGTTGCTGCGCATCCTCGCCTGCTCGGTGGCGAGCCGGACCGCCTCGAAGTGCACGCGGTCGAAGGCGCGCGCCACCTGGCCGACCTCGTCCTGCGTCTGCAACTCGATCGGCTGGACCCGCACCGGCTCGTCCGTCTCCGCGGGCTCCAGGTCGCGAAGCCGGCGGACGGCGTCCGGCAGGCGGTTGTCCGCGACGTCCAGCGCGGAGACGCGCAGCGTGCGCAGCGGCCGCACGACGGACCTGGCGAGGACCAGGGCGCCGAGGAAGGACAGCGCGACCACCGCGACGATGATGGCGATGTTCTCGTAGAGCTGGGTCCGCCCGGCCGACAGCAGGTGCGAGGCGCGCTGGTTCATGTCCGCGACGGCCTGTCGCTCGACGATCCGCACCGCGTTGAGCTTGTCCGTCAACTGGTTGAACGCGGTGGCCTTGCTGATCTTCAGGCCGGCGAGCGGAATGCCCTCCTGCGCGGCGGTGGAGACCGCCTGGACGGTGCCGTCGGCCGCACCGACCTTGTCGCCGCTGACCGTCGACTGGTAGAGGTTGAGGATCGAGGTCGGTGCGTTGTTGGCGAGCGCGTTACCGGCCGTCTCGAACTGCGCCTGCTCGATGTTCTCCTTCTGCTCCAGCGTGAAGTCACCGCGGTCCAGCACATCGACGAGATAGCCGCGTTCGCTCGACGTCTGCTGCTCGATCTGTTCGACCGAGGACAGCGTGGCGACCAGGCTGCCGAGCGTGTGATCGGAGCTGACCGCGGCGAGCTGGTCGCTGAAGTCCAGCAGGTCGCCGATGATCGTGCTGTACGCGCTGAAGGTCGGCGTGCCGGCGCCGGCCGCGAGTCCCCGTGCGGAGGCACGCAGCGGGTTCAGGTCGCCGAGCCGGGCCTCCCCGCGTGCGCCGAGTTGCCGCACCGCGGCGGGCAGGGCGCTGACGCTGCTCTGTTGCCGGCGCAGGCTCTCGTCGAACTCCTGCACCTGCGCGTTGGTGGTCCGCTGGGCCGCCGCCAGTTCCTTGTCCTTGGCGACGCCCGATCCGTTGAGCGCGACCTCGGTGAGGTCGCGCTCGTCGTCAAGCGCGCCGACCAGAGTGGAGATCTGTCGCGCGATCTGCGTCTGGCCCTGGATGTGGGCCGCGGACCGGAGGCTGCCGACCTCGGAGACCACGCGCACACCGACGAGCGGGATGATCGCGATCAGCGGGACCAGGACCAGGACCAGCATGCGGCTGCGGAGCCGCCAGTCGCCCAGGTGACGCTTGACGCGCAGCCCGGCGAGGACCTTTCCGAACCCGGCGGCGGTCCGCTTCGGTTCGGGAGCGGAACGGGATCTCCGTGCCGCTGTCACGGTATCGCCACATTGTGATGCGCCAAGCGGTCCCCGTACGTCAACGGATAGCCGGCTTCCCGAGACCCCTGGTCTTCCATTTACTAACCCTTAACCCTCATAACGTCGCAGCGCAACACGGCGACGCTTGGTCATTCGGTTCACCACAACGACCGCTCGACTCAGGTAGACACCAAGTCGCAGGCGCCTTGCTTCCGCTCCGCGCGCTGGTCAGGGATCTCATTTCAGCACACGCACACCCACCGGAGCAAAGGCTCTCGCTACTGACTTAAGGCGGCCGACCCCGGTCACACCGCCCGACCGCGCTCCGCAACCGAAATCGAACCCTCCGAATACATCGGGGATAGCAGGTGCCCTACCGCGTGATACGTGCAGAGCATCGCATATATTTCCTGCTGGATGAGTTCGGGACTTTTCGACCGCAATACCGCCCGCGGCCCCGCGATCCGCCCCGCGAATCGACCGACACCATTTCCACACATCTCCACCACACTCTCGTGGCGGGCCGTGATCTCGTCCGCCGCCACCGCCTCGTCGAGGAACGACGTGACCAGCACCGGAGCACTCCCATCGGGTTCGGACCGCCAACCGGGACCCGAAGCGGCGGCACCGCACGGCACCACGCGGACGACGAGCCCGGACTGCGGACCGCCGGCCAGGTCGTCCGGCGGCAGTTTCGACAGGTACGACCCGTCGGGCAGTTCGCGCACCACCGGCAGGAAGTACGCGGCGTCGCCGCGGCCACCCACCCGCCAGATCTGGTGGGCGCCGGCCGCGGCCAGCACGTTCCACATCGCCGATGGGACCGCTTCCTGCTCGCCGACCACCAGCGCCCCCGCGCCGAGGAGGTCGTGCGGCCATTCGGCGATGATGCCCTCGATGCCCAGCGCGCGGCTGGGGGCGATGGCCGAGGCCGCGGAAAGGTGCAACCGGCACTCGGTGAGCGAGACCAACCACACGTCCAGCGGACGCCCCCTCGCCCGTCTGTCCGTCTCCACCTGGTCCACCCGCTCCACCTGGTCGCCGGCGCGCCCCGTCCCCTGACACGTGACGTCGGGCACCGCGTACGCGGCCCGGTTCGCGGGAGTGTCCGGCACCTCCATGGCGAGACTCTCGAAGACGAACACCCGCTCGCCGCCCGGCCGCGCCGATTGCCCGGTCGCCGTGGCCACGTGGGCGCAGAGCTCCTTGAGAGGTTCGACGCCCAACCGCATACGGGCCCGGGCGATGGCGGCCGCGGTGGCCAGGTCGCCAGTGTCCTGGAACAACTCGGGGAGGCCGCCGGTCAGCTTGGCCAGCACCTCCTCGTAGGAGGAGGTCCCGAAGAGCCACATCGCGAGCGCGAAATACATCATGAGCCGCGCGGGCAGCAGCCGCCGGCGGCGCTCTCGCCGCTCGGCTTTGTCCACCAGCCGGTCCATTAGTTCCGGCCGGAAAGTCTGGACGAGCATGCGCAGAACGAGCCGGTCCGGAAGGTAGGTTTCAGACGGTATGCCGAGATAACGGAATGCCATCGCTAGAAACTACCCCCGAAGAACACGCCACGTCTAACCATCGTCGACAATCCACAGAAACCACACTTTACGGATTTTCTACGGACACCGGACGGTCGGCGAACGAGGCCAGCGGCATATTCAGCGCCGCGTCCGCGCTTAAGTCAGTACACTCGTGCTGGGCAAGGTTGTTCTCCCGCGCCGGGTTCTGGCAGCCTCACTGGCGTGACGAGCGAATCCCAGCGTGAACGCATCAATGGGGCGGTCACATCGCGGCAACCGACGACGCCTCCTATCGTGATGCGCAATGTGACCAAATACTTCAGCACCCCGCAGGGCGGCAATCACGAGGTCCTGCGCAACGTCAATTTCTCGGTGGCGGCCGGAGATTTCACCGCGGTCGTCGGTCCGACCGGCTGCGGGAAGTCGACCACGCTCTCGCTGATCTCCGGCATGGACCGGCCGGACGCCGGCGAGGTACTCGTCGACGGCAGCCCCGTGGACGGGCTGGCCAAGGACGTGGGCTTCGTCTTCCAGACGGACGCGGTGTTCCCCTGGAAGACGGTGATCGGCAACGTGGCGGCCGGCCCTCGCTTCCGCGGCGCGTCACGGCGTGAGGCGCACGCCGACGCCACCGACTGGATACGCCGGGTCGGCCTGGCGGGGTTCGAGCGGTACCACCCGCACCAGCTCTCCGGCGGGATGCGCAAACGGGTCGCACTCGCCCAGACGATGATCAACCAGCCGCGGGTGCTCCTCATGGACGAGCCGTTCGCCGGCCTGGACGTGCAGACCCGGCAGATCATGTCCGACGAGCTGCTCTCCCTGTGGGATCTGACCCGGCCCTCGGTGGTGTTCGTCACCCACGACCTGGAAGAGGCGATCTCACTCGCCGACAAGGTCGTCGTCATGACGGCGGGACCGGCCACCGTGAAGGAGACGTTCGAGATCGATCTCCCCCGGCCCAGGAATCCACGCGAGATCCGGCACACCCCCGATTTCGTCAAGATCCACGAGCGGATCTGGGAGTCCCTGCGGGACGAGGTGCAGGTCGCCTACCGCCGCACCGTGACCGCGACGCCCGAGACCGCGGCCTGACCCACCCCCGCCGGAAGAGGCATGAGCGCATGAACGTGCACGGTCCCCGGTCGACTGCCGATACGGCGGACGCCAGCCCCGACACCATCAGCCCGACCGACGACACGGCTAACGGCACGACCGAGGTCACGATCGACGGCACGACCAGCGGCACAACCGACGCGGCAGCGGACGCAGCGGACGCGGCGGACGCCAAGGATCGGACCGGCCGGGCGGCCCGGCGGCAGCGGCGGCGGCGCCAAGTGCTGGTCAACTTCGCCAGGGTCGTCGTCTTCGCCCTGTTCGTCGGGCTGTGGCAGGGGCTCGCCTCGGCGGGGACCATCGACACGTTCTACTCCGGCGAACCGTCCGGCATCTGCTCGAAGTTGTGGGACTGGGTACGCCACGGCACCTCGCAGGGCTCGCTGTGGGACCAGGTGTGGGTGACGCTCCAGGAAACGCTGATGGGCTTCGGGATCGGGGTGGCCCTCGGCGTCGTGTTCGGCATCCTGCTGGGCCGGCTGCGCTTTCTGGCGGACGTCTTCGCCCCCTATATCAAGACGCTGAACTCGATACCGCGCATCCTGCTCGGGTCGGTGTTCGCGATCTGGTTCGGCCTCGGCATCAGCTCCAAGGTCATGCTGTCGGCGGTGCTGGTCTTCTTCGGCGTGTTCTTCAACGCCTTCCAGGGCGCCCGCGAGGTGGACCGCAACCTCATCGCCAACGCCCGCATCCTCGGCGCCGGGAACACCAAGGTGACCCTGCACGTCGTCGTCCCGTCCGCCCTGAGTTGGATCACCACCAGCCTGCACGTCGCGTTCGGCTTCGCGGTCACCGGCGCGATCGTGGGCGAACTGCTCGGGGCGCAGCAGGGCCTCGGGCTGCTCATCTTCCAGGCGCAGGCCAACTTCGACCCCAACGGCGTCTACGCGGGCCTGCTCATCACGGCCGCGTTCGCCCTGGCCGCCGAAGGCTTGATCACGCTCCTGGAACGGCGCCTGCTGCGGTGGCAACCACGCCCGCAGAGGTCCGGCGCAGGGGCGTGACGTGACATGACCCCGATAACCGACGTGATCTCCCTGATGAAGGTTCACCCCGCAATGACAGGCGGAACGCGGCGCGGCCGAAGACGGCCGACGACACGCCCGCTCCCGAGGAGAAGGCAAGGCGCATGTGGCACAAGAAGATCGTTCTCATAGCCGCGACGACGTTTCTGGCTGCAGGGCTGACGGCCTGCTCGGACGACAAGTCCGGCAGCAGTGACGCGGCGAGCGAGGGTTCCCTGCCGAAGGTGACGATCGCCCTGTCGAACCAGGCGAACCAGAGTTACCTCCCGCTCATCCTCGCCCAGCGGTTGGGCTACTTCACGAAGCAGGGACTGGACGTCAAGATCGACAACCTCCAGAGCACCCCGCAGGTCTCCGATGCGCTGCTCAAGGGCGATGTCCAGGGCATGATCGGGTTCTTCGACCACAACCTCGACCTCCAGGCCAAGGGCAAGAGCACCGAGGCGGTCGTCCAGTTGCTCCAGGCGCCGGGCATGGTCGAGATGACCCGCGCGAACGAGCCGTCGCTCAAGTCCCCGGCGGACCTGCGGGGCAAGACCGTCGGTGTGACCTCGCTCGGTTCGGCCAGCTCCAACATCGGGTCCTACCTGGCGGTCCACAACAACATTCCGCTGACCAAGACCCACCTCGTGGCCGTGGCCGCCGGGCCCACCTTCGTCGCGGCCTTCCAGCACAACCGGGTCGACGCCGGTATCACCACCGAACCGACGATCTCGACCCTGCTCAAGAAGCACCTCGGCACGATCGTCGCCGACATGCGCACGGCCGCCGGCACCAAGGCCGCCCTCGGCGGCCCGTACCCGGGAACCGCGCTGACCGTCCAGACGTCATGGGCGAACAGCCACAAGGCCACCACTCAGAAGATGGTCAACGCGATCTACCAGGCGCTCCAGTGGATGGAATCGCATTCGGCCGCCCAGATCACCGCCCAGGTCCCGGCCGACTTCTACTCCGGCAGCGGCAAGGACCAGTACATCCAGGCGCTGGCCAACGAGATGGGCATGTACAACCCCACCGGCCAGATGCCGACCGACGCGCCGCAGACCGTGCTGCGGGTGCTGAACGCGATCGACCCGGCCGTCAAGGGTCACAAGATCGACCTGGCGAAGACCTACACCGACGAGTACGTCCAGAAGGCGGCGCAGGAGACGTCCTCTTCCTGACTCGTGACGTCGTAATGTCCTGATCTCCTGGTTTCCTGATCTCCTGGTCTCCCGATGTCCTGATCTCCGGTCGATCCGGGGAAACGCCGCCCGGGAGAAGTCGCGTCGCTCGACCTTCCCGGGTTGCCGCGCTCGGCCTTCCCAGGTCGCCTCCCGCGTCACCCGAGTCTTCCGCCGTCCGGCGCGGCCGGCGGAGGGCTCGGGTGACGGAGCGGTCACGGACCGGGAGGGCGGGCGGCGGGCGGCCGTGACAGTGCGGTGCGGCATGGGTCGGCGCACACTGGCGAAGGGGCGAGGCCCGGCCCCGGGCCAGAGCGTCGGAGGGAGACGCCCATGCTGGGGATGCGTCGTCGACACAGGGTGTGCAGGACACGTCTGATGTGTACGGCCGCGGTGCTCACCGCGGCAGCCGTCCTCGGCGGGACGGCGACCGCCGGCACCGCGGGGGCCGCCACCGGGACGCGGAGCGGTGACAAGTCGGCGCCGCCGAGCCCGTCCGACCTGAAGGCCGCGCTGCTGACCCCCGGGGACACCGGGCTGAGCGGTGCGGACTCGACCGGCGGCGGTGGCGTCGGCGGCGGCGGGATCTCCGGCTGCGCCGCGCTCGTAAAGGTGCTGGACGCGCCGCCCGGGCCGGGGACGCAGGAGGCCGACTTCAACGGCGGGCAGACCGGGCCGCTGCTCAGTGAGGAGCTGACCGCGGGCCCGTCGGCCAAGGAAGCGGCCGTCTACGCGCGGGCCAAGGCCGCCCTCACCACCTGCCGCAACCTCACCCTCACCGAGGGCGGCACCCGGCTCGCCCTCACGCTGGCCCCGGTCCACTTCGGCGGCGCCGAGACCACGGCGACGCGCATGGAGGGGAAGTTGAGCGGCGTGCAGGTCGACGGGTACCTCGCCTTCGGCCGGGTCGGCCCGGTCCTGGTCGGCTACATGTTCTTCCAGATCGCCGGCGACTCGCCCCAACTCGCCTCCACGCTCTACCAGAAGGCCGTGGACAAGGTCCACCGGACCGTCTCCGAGGGCGGCGGCACGCCCGTCTGAGACCTACGGTGCGGCGCCGTCAGCGCCATGCGGCGCCGTCAACTCCGTGCGGTGATTCAGCCCGTGGCGGCCAGCGCCTCGCGGGCGATGTCCGGGACGGTTCTGCCGTCGGTGGCCACGCGGACGGCGTCCGCCGGGGTCAGCTCGTCCAGGAGCCGGGCCTTGCGGATGCTGTTGCCCACCTCGTGCGCCGGCTCCGTACCGAGCTCACGGCCCGTCAGCCGCGCGGTGGCGGTGACGTCCGAGGCGGTGAGCAGGACCCGTACGATCCGCAGATCCGCCCCCATCGCGCGGGTGAACATCGCCGCCGACTCGGGCAGCACGCTCACGGTGTTCGTATGGACCAGGTGCCGGTAGCCGAGCTCGGCGTAGTTCGCCCACAGCGCCGCCAGATCGCGCTCGGTGATCCGCGAGCGATCGGCATCCCCCTCCGGCGCCGGATGCACCTGCCCCATGAAGTCGCCCTCCACGACCGCTTGCGGCACCGCCGCCACCCGCGATCCCGCCGAAACCTCCCACGCCACCGTCGACTTGCCGACGCCCGCGCGCCCTCCGATGAGCAACACCTCTGCACGTTCCACGCCGCCGAGCGTGCCGGCCCCCACCCGTTCCGCGCGACCGGTATACCCGCAGTCGCCGGGGTATCGCGCACACTGTCCTCATGACCTCTGACGCCCCGCTGCCCGGCCTCGCCACCGACGCGGAGTTGGCGGCGGGGCGTCGTGTCGTCCTGTGCGGCATGTGCGGGCATCCGCTGTCCGATGCGGCGAGCCGCGCATGGGGGCTCGGGGAGAACTGCCGGCGCAAGTTGGGCGGGGACCCGGCCGTGCGCCGCCCCGGGCGGTTCGAGGTCGACCAGGACGGCATCCCCGGGGTCTGAGTTCAGCGCACCGGTTCCCCGGGTTCGTCCGGGGTTGTCCGCGTTCGGGGTGCCCGCATCCTCAGCCCATGCGTTCACAACGACATGAGGCAGTACAGCCGGTGCCCGTGTGCGTGGGCCGACCGGGCTATCCCCGCAAGGGCGCCGAGGAACGAGGCGAGGTCCGCCGGGTCGGCCTCCCCGTGGAACTCCTCTTCCCGCGACCAGGGAACCGCGACCTCGCCCAGCTTCTCCGGCGTCGCCGCCGCGAGGGCGTCCCGCAGATCATCGGTGAGGGTGACCAGCCACGAACTCTCGTCCTCCGGGCTGCTGAGCAGATCGTTGCACCGATCCCGCGCGACGATCTCCTCGTACGGAACCCCGGTGAGCCGCGACTCAAGCGTGCCCATCTGCACGTAGGAGTCAATTCCCTTGGTGCACACGGTCGGCAGGCCCACGGCCTCCGGACCGGCCCCGAACGCGGTCAGCGCGACGCCGTCGTCCGGAGCGCTGAAGTAGTCGTAGAGATTCCCCATCCCCGAATCGTCCCATCCGGGTCCGACACCGACACCGACGCCGACGCCGCGTTCAGCCTCGCTCGTACCGTGTGGTCGCCCTCGTCCGTCCGTTCGGGCGTCAGCCCTACGGCTAGTTTGTCCACCTGCCTGGTCAGCCGCCGTATCTCCTGATCGCGGACGCCCTCCGCCAGCGCATCGCCGACCAGGAGTGGCCCCCGGCGACCGCCTCCCCTCGCGCGCCGACCTCGCCGCCGCGTACGGCGTCGGCGACAACGTCATCCGCCGCGCCCAAGAACTGCTGATCTCCGTGGGCACCCTCGAAGGCCGCGCCGGCTCCGGCACCTACGTGGCCGCACCGCGCGAACGGCTCCGCATCGTCCCGCTCCCTTGACCGCGAGCAGCCCGACAATCCATGACCTGGAATACTGACAAGCTGGCGGGTACGGCAGTGGTTCACGGAACGCCATGAGACCAGAAATAACCGATATGACCGATTCATTGGAAGTAAGCAAAACCACGCCTCGGCCGCGATAGACGTGCAGGTCGCCGAGCCTGCTCCCCGCGCGAGCGGGGCTGTTCCCGAAGAACTCATCGGACTGGTCTCCGACGAGATCTGCTCCCCGCGCGAGCGGGGCTGTTCCCGACTTCTGGCTCATCGACGACCGCCTGGTGATCTGCTCCCCGCGCGAGCGGGGCTGTTCCCCGGAGCAAGGGCGGACCAGACCCCGGACCAGTGGTACTCCCCGCGCGAGCGGGGCTTCCACGGGGCTGGGAG
>NZ_JACEGK010000103.1:0-17554 GCF_056859195.1 Streptomyces sp. NH27 | reverse complement strand
CGGCCCCACCCGTGTGACCGGACGCAGATCGCTTCGGCCTGCACTTAAGTTGTCGGTGTCCGGTAAACCACCGGAAATGACGGTTTTTTTGTGCGAGGGATGTGCGGAACTTGTGCGCGCCGGTCACCGTACGCCGTGCGGCTATTGCACCGAATACCGTTGCGGCCATGGGACCACTACCGAACCCGCCCGACCGCAATCCGGACGACGACCTCGACGCCTATCTCGGCCTCACTCCGGCGCAGGCGGAGGCCCGGGCCCACGAGCGCGGTTGGACCACGGTCCGCAGTCTGCCGCCCGGGACGGTGGTGACGATGGAGTACGTCCTCGGGCGGCTGAACTTCATCGTGGCCGAGGGCCGTGTGCAGCGCTGCTGGCTTGGCTGAGGGGCGGCACCGGGCGTACCAGTTGCCGGTCCACAGGCCGCCGGCGGGAGCCGACCGCGCCGGGCGGAGTGCGCTCGCCGCGCACCGTGGGCGGACGGCTCGGGGTGTGCCCGCCGCCGGGGGCGGAGGTGGCCGCAGCGGCGCCGCCGGGCGCGCCGGACGCCGCCGACACGGACGACGTGGCGATGCCCGCCGCCGCAGTGACGCCGGAAGGCGTGGCGGATGTGATGGCGCCGGAGGAGGCCGAAGCGCCGGACGATGCGGTGACCTGCGCGGCCGAGCCCACCGTCTCGCGGTCCGGCTCACCGTCCCCGCTGTGACGGCCGGGCAGGGCGGGAGCGGCCGGGAGCGCCGTCCCAGGGGCCGTACGCCGTGTGCGTCGGGTTCGGACATGGCGCAAGCCACCGGTGATCCAGTCCTCGGCCTTGGCCATGAACGGCTCGAACCACGGCAGCGCCAGCAGGATCAGCAGCCCCGCCGCCCATCCGAGCAGCACATCGCTCACCCAGTGCGTTCCCAGGTAGACGGTGGTGGCGCCGACGCCGAGCGCCAGCAGCGCACTGGCGATCGAACCCCAGCGGCGGGCTCGCGGAGTGGTGGCGAGATAGGCCAGTACGCCCCAGGTCACCACCGCATTGGCGGTATGCCCGGAGGGAAATATATCGCCGCCGGCGAACATCTCCGCGGAGCCGACGGTCGTCGCGTAATGCGGACCGAGCCGGCCGAGGCCGTATTTCACGGCCCCCACGGTGATGTTGAGCAGCAGCAGCGAGGTGCCGAGCACCAGCAGGGGGTGCAGGGTGCGGTGCCGCCAGGCGCGCCAGCCGAGCCAGGCGAGCACCATCACGGCGGTGGGTCCGCGCTGGCCGAGGACGACGAAGTAGTCCAGGAACGCGTGGATTTGCGGCCATTGCTTGTAGGGGCGCCACAGCATGACCTGCCAGTCGAGTGTCACCAGCTTCGAGGTGGTGACCACGCCGACGACGATCGCGACGTAGGAGGCGACAGTGAGGCCGAACAGCCACACGCGCGTTCGGCTCATCCGCGGCAGGCCACGGCTCGCCGGTCGCTCCGCCGCGCGGTCGGGCCCGTTATCGGTACGCACTGAAACGACGTTACAGCGTGTGATGGCATGCAACCGCCGTACGGCCGGATTTGTAATGACGATGTGATGTGGAGTGCGTCTCACCACCCCTTTGGCGGACGGTGAATGAGGTGAATGCGAAGAGGCCGTGGAGTTTATGTTCGGGTGTTGATACTCACATGACCGTGTTCTTATTCGACGCTTATTTCCCTCGAATTTATTCAGGGTTTCCCGCGTGCTGGCCGGGGCGGCGCCGGGGCGGCGGGCGGTCGGACCGCGGGGCCGTCGCAGGGTCGTCGCAGGGCGCGGAGCCCGGGGTGCGGCCGGATCGCGGACCGGGTGCGGCCGGAGCAGAGGCGGCGCGGCAGAGGTGCTGCGATGGCCCCGTCGCGGCCCGAGGGCGGCCCGGTGGCTGGCCCTGGCAGCGGGGTGGGCGGCAGGACGCGAGCCGGCCCGGGACGGCCGATTTTGAAGGGCGTCCGACCGGGAGCCGTGCGGGTTGCGGCTCCTTCGCGGCCGGTGCGCCGTCCGGGGGAGCCCTCACTCTACCGGCGGACGCCGCTGCGGCCCGGGCCGGGCACATCCCGGTCACGTACGCTGGCGTTTCACCCGCCCGGGAGTCCCCGCCCGGGAGTCACGGAGTCAGCCGTGGAGGTACGCCTATGACGCGGCCGGTCAGCCGCTGGACCATCCTCGTCGTGCTGTGCGCGAGCCTGCTGATCGTCGCGCTGGACGCCACCGTGCTGCATGTGGCGGTGCCCGCGCTCACCGAGGATCTGCGGCCCGGCTCACAGGATCTGCTGTGGATCGTCGACGCGTACCCGCTGATCGCCGCTTCGCTGTTGATCCTCTTCGGCACGCTGGGAGACCGGATCGGCCGCCGCCGGGTGCTGCTGATGGGCTACGCGCTCTTCGGTGCCGCCTCCGCGCTGGCCGCCTTCGCGCCCACCCCGGATGTCCTGATCGCCGCGCGCGGACTGCTCGGCGCCGGCGGTGCGATGATCATGCCCGCCACGTTGTCGATCCTGCGGCAGGTCTTCCCCGACCGGCGCGAGCGGGCGACGGCGATCGGCGTGTGGAGCGCGGTCGCCGCGGTCGGAGCCGCGGTCGGGCCGGTGCTCGGCGGCTTCCTGGTGGAGCACTTCTGGTGGGGCTCGGTCTTCCTGGTCAACATCCCGCTGATGGCCGTGATGCTGCCGCTCGGTCGGGTGCTGCTGCCCGAGTCGCGCGGCTGCGGCGACGGCCCCTGGGACGTGGTGGGCGCCGCCGCTGCCGCCCTGGGCATCCTGGGCTCGGTCTTCGGCGTCAAGCGGTTCGGCGCCGGCGCGGCCCCCATGGACCCCTCGGTCTGGGTGCCGCTGCTGCTCGGCCTGGGTCTGCTGGTGTTCTTCGTCCGGCGCCAGCGCCGCCTCGTGCACCCGCTGATCGACGTGCGGATGTTCGCCCAGGCGGCGTTCTCCACCTCGGTGGGCTGCATCGTGCTGGCCATGCTGGCGCTGGTCGGGCTGGAACTGATCGCGGTGCAGTACCTGCAACTCGTACTCGGCCTGAGCCCGCTGGACACCGGGTTGCGCCTGCTGCCGCTCACCTTCGCCGCGATGGCCGGCGGGCTGGCGGGTTCGCGGGCGCTGGCCCGCTTCGGGCCGCGCCGGATGGTCGGCGGCGGCTTCCTGCTCACGGCGCTGGCTGTGCTGTCGCTGACCGCGATGGGCCAGCAGGACCGCCCCATGCTGCTCACCGTCGTCTTCGTCGCGCTGGGCTTCGGCCTGGAGGCCACCTTGTTCGGGGCGTACGAGTCGATGCTCAGCCAGGCGCCCGCGCACCGGGCGGGCGGCGCGGCCGCGGTCGGCGAGACCGCGTACCAACTCGGTGCCGGACTGGGCATCGCGCTGCTCGGCAGTGTGATGAATGCCGTCTACGCGCCGCACGCCCCCGGGATCAGTGCCGCCGACACCACCGCGGCCGACCAGTCGCTGGGTGGCGCGTATGACGTGGCCGACCGGGTCGGCGGCGCCCCGGGCGCGGCCCTGCGGCACGCCGCACGTCACTCCTTCGTGCACGGCCTGCATGTCACGCTCCTGATCAGCGCGGTGCTGCTGCTGTCGGGCGCGTGGGCGGCGCGGCGGCTGCCACGGGCGATGGAGTGCGGGGTGGGCGAGGAGCGCCTGTCGGGCGTCGAGTCCGTGCCGGAGGGCGGCCTCCAGGGCAGTCCCGGCACGAATCACGCGGAACTGCCATGGCCGGTGCGCGCCGGGCGTTCCGCCGTACGTTCCGCCTCCGCGCGCCCGGGCGCCGTACGCTCTGGACGGGCGGGGGACTGAGCCGTAACGTCGGCGCCGAGCCGCGATTACCACTGCTAGTTTTATGGGCCGGAGGTCCACCCATGTCCCAAGCGTCCAGGGCACCCTTCGATCCGTACGACCCGCTGGGTCTGGACGACCTGCTCACCACGGAGGACCGGGCGGTACGCGACACCGTGCGCGGGTGGGCCACCGACCGGGTGCTGCCCCACGTGGCCGGCTGGTACGAGCGCGGCGAACTGCCCGAGATCCGCGAACTCGCCCGTGAACTCGGTTCCCTCGGTGCCCTCGGCATGCAACTGACCGGCTACGGCTGTGCGGGCGCGAGCGCGGTGCAATACGGCCTGGCCTGCCTGGAGTTGGAGGCCGCCGACTCCGGCATCCGCTCCCTGGTGTCGGTGCAGGGCTCGCTCGCGATGTACGCCATCCACCGCTACGGCTCTGCGGAGCAGAAGGAGCGCTGGCTGCCGTCGATGGCCGCGGGCGAGGTGATCGGCTGCTTCGGCCTGACCGAGCCCGACCATGGCTCCGACCCGGCCGGCATGCGCACCCGAGCGGTCCGGGACGGCTCGGACTGGGTGCTCGACGGCCGCAAGATGTGGATCACCAACGGGTCGGTCGCGGGGGTGGCCGTGGTCTGGGCCGCGACCGAGGACGGGGTGCGCGGCTTCGTCATCCCGACCGACACCCCCGGGTTCGCCGCCCCGGAGATCCGTCACAAGTGGAGTCTGCGGGCCTCGGTCACCAGCGAACTGGTGCTGGACGGCGTACGGCTGCCCGCGGATGCGGTGCTGCCCGAGGTCACCGGCCTGCGCGGCCCGCTGAGCTGCCTCAACCACGCTCGCTACGGCATCGTGTGGGGCGCGATGGGTGCCGCCCGGGCCAGTTTCGAGTCGGCGCTGGAATACGCGCGCGGGCGCGAGCAGTTCGGGCGGCCGATCGGCGCCTTCCAACTCACCCAGGCGAAGCTCGCCGACATGGCGGTCGAACTCCACAAGGGCATCCTGCTCGCCCGCCACCTCGGGCAGCGGATGGACGCGGGCGCGCTGCGCCCGGAGCAGGTCAGCTTCGGCAAGCTCAACAACGTGCGCGAGGCGATCGAGATCTGCCGCACCGCGCGCACCATCCTGGGTGCCAACGGCATCTCGCTGGAGTACCCGGTGATGCGGCACGCGACCAACCTGGAGTCCGTGCTCACCTACGAGGGCACGGTGGAGATGCACCAACTCGTACTGGGCAAGGCGCTCACAGGGTTCGATGCCTTCCGCGGGTGAGGCGCTGCCCGCGGACGGCGACGGCCGCCGGTTCCGGCCGGTGCTCGGCCGGAACCGGTCTCAGTTCTGGTTGAAGAAGCCGTCGCCGCCGCGGCGGGAGTCGGCGTTCATCACGGAGTAGTCGGCCGGGGTCAGCAGGAAGACCCGGGTGGCCACCCGCTCGATGGAGCCGCGCAGGCCGAAGGTCAACCCGGCGGCGAAGTCCACGACGCGCTTGGCGTCGGAGGGCTCCATCGCGGTGAGGTTGACGATCACCGGGATGCCGTCGCGGAACAACTCGCCGATACCGCGCGCGTCCCGGAAGCCGTCGGGCGTCACCGTGGCGATCCGCCGGCCCCCCTCCTCGGCCGACTCGGTGGCGATCCGAACCCGCGGGTCGGTCACCCACGTGTCGGCGCGCTCCGGGCCCTCGCCGTAGTCGGCGTACTCCTCGTCGTAGTAACCCTCGCCGCCGTTGTCGTCGACGAGGCCAAGCCAGGCACTCGCCCGTCGAACCGAACCCATGGACGCCTCCTCTCGCACGCGGTCTGTACCGTCCGCTTAGTCCTATCGTCATCCATGATGAGGGTGATGCGCCAAGGGGATAGGCACCACGCAGGCGCTTTGTGACGGTACTGGCACACACGATAGTGGCGCACCGTCAAGCAGGGGCAGGCATCGGAGAGCTGACGATGCGATGGGAACGTCCTCCACGATCGGGTGATTTCGGGGGCCGTACGGCCGTACGGAAGCGGGGGACCGCACCGATAACATGACCGCCGGCCGGGTTCTGAAACCTGACCGAAGGTCAAAGCGCAGGTGGTGGTGGGCGCATGGCGGCTGGACGCCGACCCGATGACGGTTCGCCGCGCCGCCCTCGCATCACAAGTTCCGGGTCCGACGGGGGAGTGGGGAGTGTGTTCGGAATCATTCGGCCTTGCCGACATCGGATGTCGGAAGGCATGGCGGCCGCCTGGCTGGCCCATCTGTGTGGGCTGTGTCTCGCCTTGCGCGACGGACACGGGCAGTTCGCCCGTGTCGCCACCAATTACGATGGTCTGATCATCTCGGTGCTGGTCGAGGCGCAGTCCACGCCCGCCGCCGACCAGCGGCGCACCGCGGGGCCCTGCCCACTGCGCGGCATGCGCACCGCGCCCGTCGCCAAAGGCGAGGGCGCCCGGCTGGCCGCGGCGGTTTCGCTGGTGCTGGCGTCGGCGAAGGTACGCGACCATGTCGACGACGGCGACGGCGCGTTCGGCCGCCGCCCCGTCGCACTCGCGGCCCGCAAGGTCGCCCGCCGCTGGGACCTGGCCGGCGCGCGTACCGGCGGCGACCTCGGCTTCGACACCACGCTGCTGCTCGACGCGGTCGGCCGGCAGGGCGAGGTCGAAGCCGCGGCGGGGCCAGGCAGTTGCGTACTGGCCGTCACCGAACCCACGGAGACGGCCACCGCCGCGGCCTTCGCCCATACCGCGGTCCTCGCCGGGCAGCCCTGCAACACCGCCCCGCTCCAGGAGGCCGGACGGGTGTTCGGTCGCCTCGCGCACCTGCTCGACGCGGTCGAGGATCTGGCCGAGGACACCTGCACCGGTGCCTGGAACCCGCTCACCGCCACCGGCACCAACCTCACCGAGGCCCGGCGACTGTGCGACGACGCCCGCCACGGCATCCGGCTCGCCCTCCGGGACGTCGACTTCGCCGGCACCGCCTCGGCCCGGCTGGCCCACACCCTGCTCGTCCACGAACTGGAACGTTCCGTGGACCGGGCGTTCGGCTCGGGCGACTGCCCGCACGGCCCGGCGGCGCAGAACGGCAACCCGTACACCGGCAGCCCCTACGCACCCGGCGCACCGCACCAGCAGCCCTACCTGCCCGGGCAGCCGGGCGCGCCGGGCGGCCCCGGAGACTTCCCGCCGCCGCCCGAACCGCCACGCCGGCGTGGCCTGCTCGCCGGATGCCTGGTCTACACCGGCCTGTGCTGCACTTGCCGGCTGTGCTGCACCGACCACGAGGACGCCTGGACCGGCCGGCCGCGCGAGTCGTGGTGCGGCTCCTGCGGGGACTGCGGCGACTGCTGCCAGTGCTGCGAATGTTGTGAGGGCTGCGACTGTTGCGACTGCGGGTGCGACTGCTGAGCCGGGTCACCAGGGCCGGGGGTGTGCGTCAGGAGCACCCGGCACCGGCTCTCCAACTTCGCCCCCGACGTCGGCGAACCCCTACCGGACCGCACGGGCGACGCCTTCCTGCTCTTCACCGATTGGCTACATCACGGTCAACTCCTGTCCTGAATCACTGCCAGACTGAACGACATGCTGGAAACGTCGGCACGCCTGCTGCGCCTGCTCTCCCTCCTCCAGTCGCGCCGTGACTGGACGGGCCCCGAACTCGCCGAGCGCCTGGAGGTCACCGCCCGCACGGTCCGACGGGACGTCGAACGGCTGCGTGCGCTCGGCTACCCCGTCCACGCCACGCCCGGCACGGCCGGCGGCTACCGACTGGGCGCGGGTGCCGCCCTGCCGCCGTTGCTGCTCGACGACGAGGAGGCCGTCGCCGTGGCGCTGTGCCTGCGCACCGGCGCGGTCGGCGGCGTCGAGGGTATCGAGGAGACCTCGGCGCGGGCGCTGACCAAGCTGGAGCAGGTCCTTCCGTCACGGCTGCGGCACCGGGTGCAGGCGATGCAAGCAGTCACCGTGCGCCCCGCGCCCGCCACGGTGACGGTCCGCCAGGAAGTGCTGACCGTCATCGGCGCCGCCTGCAGGGACCGTGAACGGCTGCGCTTCGACTACCTCGACCACGGCGGCGCCGGCAGCTGCCGCACCGTCGAGCCCTACCGGCTGGTCCACCACGGCCGCCGTTGGTACCTCCTCGCGTTCGACGCCGACCGGGACGACTGGCGGACCTTCCGGGTGGACCGGATCGAGCCCAAGTCGCCGACCGGACCACGCTTCACCCCGCGCGAACTCCCCGATGACGTGGCCTCCTACGTCGCCAGGGGCGTCACCTCCCGTGCCTACCGCTTCCAGGCCAGGGTGGTGCTGCACGCGCCCTTGGAAACGGTTGCCGAACTCGCCTGGTCCGGCTTCGGCCTGGTCACGGCGCTGGGACCTGACACCTGTGAACTGACCACCGGATTCGTGTCGTTGGACGCGCTGGCGATGTTCGTCGGCATGACCGGAGTGGAGTTCGAGGTGAAGGAGCCGCCCGAACTGGCGTCCCACCTGGCGGTGGTGTCCGGCCGGCTGGCCCGCGCGGCGCGACGCGGAGATCCAAACGACGGACCCTAGTCCAGGGCGCCGCTCGTGCCGCCCTGGGTGCGGCCCCAGCCGTAGGCGCGGTCGGCTCGCAGGCGTATGACCAGCCTCCCGTCGGCCACCATCGCCGCGCGATACTCTTCCCAGTCCGGGTGTTCGCCGACGATCGCCCGGTAGATCTCGACCAACTCGTCGAC
The DNA here is from genome assembly GCF_056859195.1 of Streptomyces sp. NH27. Lineage (NCBI taxonomy): Bacteria > Bacillati > Actinomycetota > Actinomycetes > Kitasatosporales > Streptomycetaceae > Streptomyces > Streptomyces sp. NH27. The sequence goes on along the minus strand of NZ_JACEGK010000103.1, from coordinate 9,083 downwards.
GGTGGCGTCGTGCGGATCGGCGGCCACCGGGGTCAGCTCCGCCTCTGCCTCGGCGACCAGATACGCCCCCAGGTCGGGGGTCGTGACATAGAAGCTCGCTCGCGGATCGCGGCGCAGATTGCGGGTCTTGGCCCGGCTGTCGGTGGCGGAGATGCGGATATACCGGGTCGATTCGTCGTAGATGAACGTCACGTTGGACAACTGGGGCCTGCCGTCCTTCTTGAGCGTGACGAGCACTCCGTTCCGCTGTTCCTTGAGCAGGTTCAGCAGCGGGCTGGTGGCGGGGGCCTGGTGCATGATCGCTCCTGGGAGTGTGGTGCTGACGGATACCGGTTGATTACTGCCTGTGCATGGGAAAACGCGCCGTGACCGGTCGTTGTTCCGGCTCGAATGTCGAATCGCACGGATTCACTCTTCCGAGTGGCCGGAGTTTCGCGAGTCCGGCTCCGACAGCGGAAAGGCCATCACCGTGGCCCCGATACCGACCGTGCCCGCGGCGTGCGGCGCCTGCGCGGCGTCGTGCAACTCGTCACACAGCACGGCCAGTCGCTGCCGGAAGTCGTCCCACACCTCCGGCGCCACCCACAGTTCCAGGTCCGACGTGACACCTTCCGCGTCCGGGGCCCGCCGTCCCGCCCGATCCCGCATGTTGTGGGCGAGCGCTTCCGCGAGCAGCGGGGCGGCCTCGTGCCTCTGGTCCGACAGGGGCGAGGCGTGTACCGCGCGGTAACGCCTTTCCCTCCCACCGCGGTTGGACCGAACCTCGGCGAGTTCGACCAGCCCGGCCGCGTCCAGCCGGCGCAGGTGCTGACTGGCCAGCGCGTGCGAGACGCCCAGTTCGCGGGCGAGTTCGGCGGCCGAGAGCGGCACGTTCCAGACCAGGGAGACCATCCGTAGCCGCAGCGGGTGGGCCAGTGCGCGCAGGAGGGGGTCGGTCGCCGTCATGATCCCATTACACCGTGCCGTCGAGCGCCGCGCCGACTGCACTGGTGGAGGTTGTGGGGTTGCTCCTTAACCTCCAATCAATATATTGGGAGTCATGACGGTACGGAGGGTCCTGGGGGACCGCACCGCGACCACGTACCTCGGCGGGGTACTGGTCTCCGGATTCGGCGACTCGGCGATGATGCTGGTCGCCGGGATCTGGGTGAAGACACTGACCGGCTCCAACAGCCTTGCCGCCGCAGTGACCTTCTGCCTGTGGGCGCCCACCCTGATCGGCCCGGTGCTCGGCACCGTCGCCGACCGGGTGCGCCGACGGCCGCTGCTGATCTGGACCAACGCGGCCCTCGCCGCCCTGCTTCCTGTCCTCCTCGCGGTACGTGCCGGACGGGACGTCTGGCTGCTGTTCGTCGTGTTCACCGTGATCGGGGCCGCCTCGGTGCTGGCGGACGCGGCGGAGGCCGGGATCGTCACCGCCGCCATCCCGCCCGACCTGCGCGGCGACTTCAACGGCCTGCGGATGACGGTCAACGAGGCGATGAAACTGCTCGCACCGCTCGCCGGCGCCGGGCTCTTCCTCCGCTTCGGCGGTGGCGCGGTCGCCGTGCTCGACGCAGCCACGTTCGTGCTCGCCGCCCTCGCCTTTGCCGCGCTGCGGGTCCAGGAACAGCCCGTGGTCCCGGCCGTCGCCGGCTGGCGCGAGCAGACCGCGGAGGGCATCCGGCACCTGCGGCGCGACTCACTGCTGCTGCGGTTGGTGGCCGGCGGCGCCGTCGCGATGTTCCTGTCCGGGATGAGCAGTGCCACCATCTACGCGATGACGGACTCGGGGCTGCACCGCCCGCCGGCGTTCGTCGCCGTTCTCTACGCGGTGCAGGGCGGCGGTTCGATTGTCGCCGGAGTGGTCTCCGGAGCGGTCATGCGCCGCCTGCCGGAACGCGCTTTCGCCGCCACCGGGTTGATGCTGTTCACCGCGGGTGCCGCCGCACGGGCCGTACCGTCCCTGTCGGTCTGTCTCGTTGCGACCCTGGCCATCGGGGTGGGGCTGCCCTGGGTGATCGTCGCGGTCTTCACCGCCGTACAGCAGCGCACCGGTCCCGAACTGGTCGGGCGGGTGGCTGCCGCAGCGGGCACGGTCGTCTTCGCGCCGACCGCGGTGGCCGCCGTGGTCGGCGCCGGAATGGTCGCCGTCGTCGACTTCCGCGTGCAACTCGTGGCGGTCGGCGTCGCGGGCTGGCTGGCGGCCTGGCTTCTGCTGATGCGTCGCCCTCGAACGAGCCCGGTGGAACTGGGAACCGTCCACTCGCCTGATCCCGATCCCAGTCCTGATCCTTGTTCCGGTTCCGGTGCCGGTTCCGGCCCTGGCTCCGTTCCCGCCTCCGGGCCTGCTTCCGGGCCGTGAGCCGGTCCGGCCACCGCGCTCGGCTCGGCGAGCGAGGCTCGCGCCCACCACAGGGAAGCGTTCGTCCGGTGTCACCGCCGGTGGGTACCGGCAGCGGGAGGACGGGCACTGGGCAGCGCGGATCCGGTCAGCGGCGTGAGGGCGTGCGCGAGGACGTTGAGGGCGCCGTCGCGGCGCTCGACCACACCGTGGACCAGTAGCCCCGAGTGGTCGGTCACAGTCCGGGAACTGCGCTCCCACAGCCAGAGCGGCACGATGACGTTGGTCATCCCGGTCTCGTCCTCCAGGTTGATGAAGGACACGCCGTGGGCAGTGGGCGGGCGCTGCACATGGGTGATCAGGCCGCCGAGGGTGACCCGGTCGCGGTCGGCCAGGTCACGGGCCGCGACCGCGCTCCTGGCGCCGCGCCGGGTGAGGGCCGCACGTTCGTAGTGCAGCGGATGGACGCCCGCGGTGGCGCCGGTGGCCCACAGGTCGAAGCGGGTCTCTTCGATGGGGGTCAGCGCCGGGAGTCGCGGCACGGTGGGGGCGGGCGCGGTGCCCGGCAACATGCCGGGGTCGTTCCCGGTCGGCATGCCGACCGCCCACAGGGCGGCACGGCGACTCAGCCCGAAGCAGCTGAACGCCCCGCCGATCGCGAGGGCTTCCAGGGTGCGGGCCGGCAGCCGAGTGCGCCGGATGAAGTCCTCCAGGTCGTGGAAGGTCCGTTCGGCGCGCATGTCGACGATCGCCTCGGCGGCCGAGGCGCCCAGCCCGCGCACCATGCCCAGCCCGAGTCGGACCGCTGCACCTTTGGCGGAGGCAGGATCGGGTTCCAGCCCGGCCCCCGCCCCGGAACGTTGCACGTCGACACCATGGACCACCACCCCATGCCGCTTGGCGTCGTGGATCAGACTCAGCGGCTGGTAGAACCCCATCGGCTGGTTGGCCAGCAACCCGGCGAGCAGTGCGCTGGGGTAGTGATGCTTCAACCACGCCGACACAGAACTGATGTGGGCCATGCTCTGGGCGTGGCTCTCGGGGAACCCGTAGTCCGAGAACGCCTGGATCATGCCGGCGATCTCCTCCGCGGCGGCCGGCGGGATACCGCGGGCCGCCATGCCGTCCAGCAGTTTGCGGCGCATCGAGGCGACTCTCTCCACCGAGCGCTTGGCGCTCATCGCGGACCGCAGTTCGTCGGCTTCGGCACCGCTCAGCCCGGCGCAGTCGATGGCCAGGTGCATCATCTGCTCCTGCCACAGGGCCACTCCGAGCGAGCGCTTCAAGGCCGGCTCCGCCAGCGGATGCGGGTAGCTGACCGGCTCCCGGCCGGCCCGGCGTCGCAGGTAGGGATGCACGGCGTTGCCCTGGATGGGACCCGGCCGGATCAGGGAGACGGCGACGACGATGTCGGCCAGGCAGCGCGGCCGCAGCCGGGGCAGCGTGCCGATCATGGCCCGCGACTCCAACTGGTACGTGCCGATCGTGTCGCCGGCGCAGATCATGTCGTAGACGGCGGCGTCGTCCTGGGGGACGCAGGACAGGTCCAGGTGGACGCCGTGGAAGTCCGCGATCATGGTGCACGCGTCGTGTGCGGCGGACAGGAAGCCGAGTGCGAGCAGGTCGATCTTGGTGAGCCCGGCCGCGGCCACGTCCTCCTTGTCGCCCTGGACGACGGTACGGTCCCGCGCGGTCGCCCACTCCACCGGCATGATCTCCGCGATGGGCCGGCGGGTGACCACCATGCCGCCCGAGTGCACCCCCAGATGTCGGGGGAGCCGGTCGAGGTCCGCGGCCAGGCGGCGGACGTCGGGCGGCAGTTCCCCCTCGGTCTTCGACGGCTCGCGGGAGTCGATGTACCGGGTGAGGGCATCGACCTCCGTGCCGGAGTGACCCAGCGCCCGGGCGGCGTCACGGACCGCCATTCTGGGACGGTAGGTGATGAGGTTGGCGACCTGGGCGCAGTGTGTGCGCCCGTACTCCTCGTAGCAGTACTGGATGACCTCCTCGCGGCGGCGGTGCTCGAAGTCCAGGTCGATGTCCGGCGGTCCGTCGCGGTCCGGGCTGAGGAAGCGCTCGAAGAGCAGGTTGTGACGTATCGGGTCCGCGTTGGTGATCCCCAGGACGTAGCAGACCACGCTGTTCGCCGCCGACCCTCGTCCCTGGCACCAGATTCCCTGGTCGGCCGCGAACCTGGTGATCTTGTGGACGATGAGGAAGTACCCGGCCATGTTGCGCTGTGCGATGACATCGAGCTCGTGGTCCACCTGCCGCCAGGCCCGCCGCGCGTGTGGGGCATCCCGAGGGCCGTAGCGGTCGGCGGTGCCCTTCTCCGCCAGGCGGCGTAGCCATGAGTCCTCGGTGTGCCCGGCGGGTACCGGGGTGCCGGGCAACTCCGGGCGCAGGCCGGCCAGGTCGACGGCCAACTCCCGCCCGAGCGCCACGGTGGCCTCGACCACGCCGGGGAAACGTGCGAACAGGTGCCGCATCTCCTCGCCCGAGCGCAGGTGGGCAGTGGGTGCGGCAGGGAGGTGGGCGGCGGCCCGGCCCAGGTCCTCGCCCAGGCGCAGGGCGGTCAGTGCCTGGGCGACCCGTGCCTGGCCGGGGTGTGCGTAGTGCACGGCGCCGGTGGCCACCACACCGGTACCGAGCCGGTGGGCGGCAGTGGCCAGTGCGTCGTTGCGGGGGCCGTCGGCGGGCACCCGATGGTCGATCAGCTCGGCGTACACGTGCTCCTTGCCGAAGCGTTCGGCGAGGAGTCGCAGTCGCCGGACCGCGGCTGCCGGGCTCAGGTCCGGTGCGGGGCAGCCGGTGAGTACCGCCCAGTGGCCGCCGTGGCCTGCGGTCACCTGGTCGAGGTCGTAGCGTGGGCGCCCCTTCGCCCCGGCGAGCTGGGCGGCGCTGATCACGGTGCCCAGGCGGCTGAACCCGGTCAGGTCGCGCGCCAGCACCAGCACCGGCCCGAACGGGGCGGGCAGGGTGAGTTCGGCGCCGAAGACGGTGGCGACCCCGGCCGATTTCGCGGCTGCGGCGAGGCGGCGGGCGGAGTACAGCCCGTCCCGGTCGGTTGCGGACAGGACGCCGATGCCCAGTCGGCACGCTTCGTCGACCAGGGTGCCCGGTTCGCTGGCGCCCTGGAGGAAGCTCATCGAGGTGTGGCAGTGCAACTCCGCCCAGGGCGCCGGAGTTCCCTGGCCAGGACCCGGACTCCGCCACTGGCCCTGTTCCTGTCCCTGCTCGCTACCGGCGCTCGTTCTCGGCACCGGCGTGGCCCGTGGTCGCGAAGGCAGGGAGACGACCTGGCCGGTCCGTTGCGGCCTCATCCGTAGTACGCCTCCGCCCACCAGGAACGCCGCTCCAGCCGCAGCAGCCAGGCGCGGCCGTCGGCGGCGGTGACGAGCAGCCGGGCCGCCCGCATCGCCTCGGTCGGGTCCCACCAGGACTCGTCCAGCGGCCACGGTCCCGACCAGCCGGACACCGCTGCCATGCGCTCGCCCCTCACCCGCAGGTGGGCGGGGCACGCGGACATGCCACAGCGGGCGTCGACCCCCACGTCCTGCCCGGCGGCGTCGAGCAGCCGGGCCGGCGGCATCTGCGGGTAGACGAGCGCTGGGTGCGGTGCGGGAAGCCGGCCCGGCCAGGGGCCCGCCGTGACGGAGGGGGGAGTGGCCGTATCGCCGAACGGGACCCGCCGGATCTGTTCGGCAGGCCCCCGCCCCCCGACGGCCTGGGCACGGGTCACCTCGGTGTGGCCGAGGCGGACCTGGAGGCGCGCTGCCGCGCGTTCCAGCTCCTCCTTGTGCTGCTCACCCCACAGGCCGGTCTGCTCACCGACCGCCGCACTGAGCTGGTGGGGTATCAGGGCCAACCGGATGATCCCCGCTTCCTTACCGTCGTCGGCGGGATTGATCTCCTTACTGTCGGATGCGGCCCCCGCGTCCTTACTGTCAGGTGCGTCGCCGGGGGAGTTGCTGCGCTCGTCGGCGTCGGCGTCGGTAGGGGTACCGGCACGGGCACGCGTACGGTCGGGGCCGCCTGGTTTGTCGGGTGCCATGGAACCCAGGGCGCCGGTGTGCCGCCACGCCTCCAACTGCCAGCGCACCCGCTCGGCCAGCGCGGCCGCCGACAACCGGCCGCCGTGGGACCACAGCCGGGTCAGCACCCGCCCGTCGGCCTGGGTGACGGAGACCTCCACCTGCCCGCAGACGGCCCCCGCCCGGCCCAGCAACTGGTGCAGTTCCTCGGCCAACTGCCGTGCGGTGAACATCAAGGGCTCCAGCAGATCAGCCGGCGGGTCCAGCACTGTGGCGACCGCACAGGATTGCGTCGGCACCTGGGTGTCCAGTCCCCTCAGCTCCTGCCCGCGCGCCATCCGCTGCGCGGCCGCCCCCTCAGCCCCGAACCTCGCCAGCACCTGCCGGGCGGGGAGCGCCGCGAAGCCGCCCAAGGTCTCGATGCCGAGCCGCGGCAGCAGCTCCGTCAGGTTCTCCCGCCCCAGCGTCCCGATCGGATACGGGGCCAGGAACGCCGCCGTCCCCCCGGCCGGCACCCGCGCCCCCCTACGTGCCGCCAGCGCCGCCGCGAACAGCGTGTCGGCGATCCCAATCCGCACCTGGATGCCGACCCGGGCAGCCAGCGCGGAAATCCGCTCGGCCAACGCCGGCTCACCGCCCGTGTACCGGGCAGGCCCTGTCGCCGAAAAGGCGGCCAGCCCGGGCCTGATCACCTCCAACCGGGGTGTCACCTCCTCCAGGAGATACGCGAACCGTTCGAACGACCGCGCCTCCGCCACTGGGTTCCGTTCCACGACCACCAGCTCAGGGCAGCGGGTCTGCGCCTGGCGTACCGCCATTCCCCGCCGCACGCCGGACCCGCGGGCCACCGCCGAACAAGCCAGCACACGCCCGTTGACCGCCACCGCCACCGGCCCGGCCAGCCCGGTCACCGTGACCGGCCAGTCGGGGCTCCACACCACCAGAGGCCGGGTCCTGCGCCCGTCGCTCATCGGAACTCATCGTCGGAACTCATCGGATGCAACAGCTCTCTGCCGAGTGCGGTCCGTCCCGCCCGCCTTCCGGCGCACCCGCATGACCGACCGGGCCCGGACCGGACGGTTCGCGAAGGAGCCAGAGCGACGACTGGCGGCTACGGACTGATGGAGCGCGTGCTCGCGCAGGCCCTGAAGCGGTGGAGGGCCCTTACTGGGGCCGCCGTCGGCCTAACCGCGACGGGAGCAGGCGCTGCTCGCCTCGTTCCTCGGCGCGCGGGGGAACGGGGCGGCATACACCGTCTCCCTTGCCCCTGACCTGCGCTGCTCCGGTAGTCGTCACTCCTGGAGTTTCGAACATGTGTTCCCATGCGGCAAGTCGGCGTCCGCTCTTTCGCGCGAACGGGTGAACGGTCGACGGCCGTCGGCGCTCCAACTGCGCCCGGCGGTAGTCGAGTCACGCCTTTCGGTGGGCGGTTGTGAGTTCGGCGACATGGGGCCGCCGTCCCTTTGTCCCACGTCACCCATGGGGCGCTGAATGTCGCTCTGTGCGGTCGGCATATTGTGTGGGTATCTGCCGCTCGTGGTCCCCGCCCGGTTCGTCGCACCGAGGGAGCAGGCGTGCGGGTCCTGTCGTCTGTCCTGGCTGAGAGCTGGTGGAGTGTGCGCGGTGGCGTCGAACTCGGCCCCGAGTCCCTGACGGTGCTCTCTCCGCCCGCTGAGACCTTCGCGGACGGCTGCGCTGCGGAACTGGCCGCGCCCCTGCTCGGGTATCTGGAGTCCGTGTGCGTCTCGGATGACCGGCTGGGCGTGCTGATGCGCTACGCCCTGCTGCCCGGTGGGAAGCTGCTGCGCCCGTTGCTCCTGCTGGAGACCGTCGCGACCCTGGGCGGTGATCCGGGCGCGGCGCTGCCGGCTGCCGCGGCCCTGGAGATGCTGCACGCTGCCACGCTCGTGCACGACGACATCATCGACCAGGACGCGTTGCGACGAGGCCGCCCCAGCGTGGCCGCGCGGTTCGGTCAGGCCGACGCCCTGGTGGGCGGGGACGCCATGATGTGCGCCGCGCTCGGGCAGGCCCGAGCCCTCAACTCCAGCGGCTACAGCGCCGACCAGGCCCTTCGGGTGCTGGATGTGATCAGCACGGCCGCGGTCGAGGTCAGTCGGGGGCAGATGATGGAAGCCGATCTGGTCGGGCGTATGGACTGCGCCATGGCGCAGTACCTTCGGATGGTCAGGCTCAAGACAGGCTCCCTGCTCGACGCCGCGACCCGTGCCGCCGCCGTGTTGACCAGTGCGGGGGCGCCGTATGCCCGTGCGCTAACCCGGTTCGCCGACCATCTCGGGATCGCGTTCCAGATGCAGGACGACCTGCTGCCGTACGCCGACGATGCCCGGGCGGCCGGCAAACCCGCGCTCAGCGACCTGCGTAACCGGCGCCCGACCCTGCCTGTGCTGATCGCCTTCGGCAACGCGGCTCCCCAGCAGCGCCTGCTGTTGCAGGACTTGTGGCGGCAGCCCGCGGAAGACGCCCAGCACGCCCTGGCCGAACTCCTTGAGACGGGCGGTGCGCTGCGTGCTGCCCGGGCCACCGCCGCCGACCACCTCGCAGCCGCGCTGGCCGCGCTGGAGGACCTGCCGCGTGGCTGCCACCGTGACCATCTCGCCGCCATGGCCGGACGTCTGGCTGTCCGGCGGTCCTGAACGCGCGACGCACCCGGGCGCCATCGGAATGCCGTCGCGCCACCGCTTTCCATCGAAGTCACCCGCTCC
>NZ_JACEGK010000102.1:0-17556 GCF_056859195.1 Streptomyces sp. NH27 | reverse complement strand
CGCCGTGGCCGTGGCCACCGCCGTCGCCAGGCAGATCACCCATGCCGCCGTCCGTCGAGCCGTCCGCGCCCGTGCCGTCCGCGACGCCGAGTCGCCCATGTGCCCCCACCGACAAGTTAAGCCGCACGCCGTTCGGGCGCCGGACCGTCATGACGCGGCTTTCGCCGCTCCCCCGTGACGTACCGCTGCCGGGAGCCGGGAGTCTGCGGAAACGTACTGCGAGCCGGCAGGCCGGCGCAATCGCGTGTCGCGCCGGCCGTCGGCCCGGCCCGAACTACCACCCTGCGCAACGGAGTCCGGTGCCCCGGGCTCCTTCAGGTGCCGAGGAAGCGGGCGATGCCTGCCGGGGAGAGCAGGTGCTGCACGGCGAGGCGGCGGGCGCCCTCGATGCCCGCGCGGCGGCCGAGCACGGTGGTCTCGATGGCGACGGTCCGGGTGGCCAGCGGGAGCGCGCGGCGGTAGACGGCGGCGCGGATGTCGGCGAGCAGGTCGTCGTGGAGGGAGGCGATCGAACCGCCGAGCACGATGGTGTCGGGGTTGTAGAAGCTGACGAGTGACGCGAGGACGTCGCCGATGCGCTGTGCGGCGAGCCGGACCTGGCGGCGGGCCAGCGGGTCGCCCTCGGCGACGAGGCGCACCACGTCTGCGGCGTGCTCGGCGGGCAGGCCGGCCGCGCGGAGCCGGGCGGCGACGGCGGCGCCGGACGCGACGGCCTCGACGCACCCGGTGTTGCCGCAGTGGCACAGCACGTCGTCGTGGCCGGGTACGGCGATGTGCCCGATGTCGCCCGCCGCACCGGTGGCGCCGCGGTGTACGACGCCGCCGGAGACGATGCCGCAGCCGATGCCGGTGCCGACCTTGACGTAGAGCAGGTGGGCGGCCGCGGGCCGGTGGCCGTACTCGCCGAGCGCCATCATGTTGACGTCGTTGTCCACCAGGACGGGGGCACCGCGCCGGCCGGCGAAGAACCCGGGCACCCGGTAGCCGTCCCAGCCGCGCATGATCGGCGGGCGCACCACGGTGCCGGTGCTCGCCTCGACCGGTCCCGGCACGCCGATGCTGATCGCGCGGACATGCTCGGCCGGGTGCCCGGCAGCCGCGAGCATCCGCCCGATCTGGTCGTCGAGCGCGGTCAGTACGGCCTCGGGCCCATCGTTGATGTCGAGGTCCTCGGTGGCCTCCGCCAGTACGGTGCCGCCGAGTTCGGAGATCGCGACGGTGCCGTGGGTGGCGCCGAGGTCGACCGCGCACACCACGGCGGTGCGCGAGGCGAGTTGGAGGGTCAGCGGCGGGCGGCCGCGCTCGGTGGCCAGCGTGCCGGTCTCGACCAGCAGGCCGCGGTCGATCAGCAGGTCCACGCGCTGGGCGACGGCGGCGCGGGACAGGCCGGTGGCGGTGGCCAGTTGGCTGCGGCGGGTGGTGCCGCCGGCCACGAGCCCGGCGAGTTCGCTGAGCGAGGTGAGCTGCCTCTCGGCTGCTGCGGTCACGTGTACGCCTGTCCCTCTCGATCGGTGTCGCCGGTCCGGCTGCCGCGTCTCGCGCGGACCGGCCGGTCCCGGCTGGTGTGCGGTTTCCCGCCGTACGGGCCTGGGCCGGCGCCGGGCCGGCGCCGGGCCGGCACCCGTTGGTCGCGCATACTCGCACAACGGGCCTGGGGTGCAGGCACGTTGGCGCGCCCGCCCGGCCGAACTCATGCGCACATCCGGCAGTTGCCCGCCGGTTGCCCGGCGCCCCCGCATCCGGCAGGACCGGTCCGCCGCACCCGCCGGACGATCCCTTGACATCTCGGACAGTCGCGCACAATTCCTATCAATCCGGCGCTCCGGCCGACTCGGCAACCGTCGTCACGCCCGCCAGACCCCTCCGATTTATGACAGAAGTTAGCGTAAATATTGCCATTGTCAACCGAAACATCGGTAGCTAGCGTTTTCAGCGAGCCGAAATGGAGGGAAGTTTGGTGGCACTTTCGGGACCCAACGCAAAGAACCCGCCGGGCACGACCGGCGCATCCGGCACGCCCGGCAGCACGCCCGCGCTGCGGACGGCGATCGTCGGCACCGGCATGATCGGCCGGGTCCACCTGGACGCCGTGCGCCGCAGCGGCGCCCCGGTCGTCGGCATCAGCGCCTCCACGCCGACCCGGGCGAAGGAGGCCGCCGCCGCGCTCGGCGTGGAGCGGGCCTTCGCCTCCTCCGAGGAGCTGGTCACCAGCGACGACGTGGACGTGGTGCACATCTGCACACCGAACGACGTGCACGCCCCGCTGGCCGAACTGGCCCTGCGCGCGGGCAAGCACGTGGTGTGCGAGAAGCCGCTGACCACCTCCTCGGCCACCGCCGACGCGCTGGCGGCGCTGGCCGCGCGAAGCGGCAAGGTGGCGGCCGTTCCGTTCGTGTACCGCTACCACCCGATGGCCGCCGAGGCCCGCGCGCGGGTACTCGACGGCCGGGCCGGGGACGTACGGCTGGTGCACGGGCACTACCTCCAGGACTGGCTGTCGCTGCCGGAGGACACCAACTGGCGGGTGGACGCGGTGGCCGGCGGGCCGTCGCGGGCGTTCGCCGACATCGGCTCGCACTGGTGCGACCTGGTGGAGTGGGTCACCGGGCACCGGATCGCCGAGCTGACCGCGCTGTCCCAGACCGTGCCGCGCACCGGTGGCAGGCCCGCCACCGAGGACGTGGTGCAACTGCTCTTCCGCACCGACCTCGGCGCGAGCGGGTCGGTGACCGTCTCGCAGATCTCGCCCGGCCGCAAGAACCGGCTGTGGTTCGAGGTGGACGGCAGCCGTACCTCGCTCGCCTTCGACCAGGAGGCGCCGGAGTCGCTCTTCGTCGGCAGCCGCGGCGAGAACGCCACGGTGCTGCGCGACCCCGCCACCCTCTCCCCCGAGGCGGCCCGGCTGTCGGTGGTGCCCGGCGGACACCCGATGGGCTACCTCGACTGCTTCGCCGCGTTCGTCCGCGATGTGCACGCCGCCGCCCGCGCGGCCGACGCACTCGACTCGGAGAGCGCTCCCCCGAACATCGGCGCACCGCACGGAACGGCACCCGCCGGAGCTGCGGAAAGCGCTCTCCCCGGCACGGAATCGACCCCCGCCGGCACAAACGGGCCGGACACCAGGCACACTGGAGAGCGCTCTCCCGATGCCATCGCCGACCCGGCCACCGCCGGCCACCCCGACCGTTCCGACCGCCCCGTCCCCTTCGCCACCTTCGCCGACGCCGCCCGCATGGTGCGCCTGACCGAGGCCGTACTCGGCTCGGCGGCCGACCGGACCTGGAAAGAGGTCTCCTGAGATGAAGCTGGGCTTCCTCACCGCCTGCCTTCCGCAGCTCCCGCTCGACGAGATCGCCGGCTGGGCCGCCGCCCACGACTACGACGCACTGGAGGTCGCCACCTGGCCGTCCACCGGGTCGCGCGACTTCGAGGCGAGCCACATCGACGTGGTGGACTTCGGCAAGGCCGAGGCGGACCGGGTCCGCGCGCTGTTCGAGCAGCACTCCCTGACGCTGTCGGCGCTGGCGTACTACGAGAACAACCTGCACCCCGACCGCGAGCGCCGCGCCGAGATCGCCGCGCACGTACGGGCCAACGTGGACGCGGCGGCGCTGCTCGGCGTGGAGTACGTCGGCACCTTCATCGGCCGGCACCCGGGCCTGTCGGTGAAGGAGAACCTTGCGCAGGCCGAGCGCGAACTGCCCGCACTGGTCGAGTACGCGGGCGAGCGCGGCGTGAAGATCATCATCGAGAACTGCGTGATGGAGGGGTGGCACCCGGACGGCTATCCGGGCAACCTCGCCTACTCCCCCGAGCTGTGGGAGTGGATGTTCGACCTCGGCTTCTACCTCAACTACGACCCCTCGCACCTGTTGTGGCTCGGCATCGACCCGGTCACGGCCCTCAAGCCGTATCTGGACCGCATTCCGCACGCGCAGGCCAAGGACGCGCAGCTCGACCCGCGGGCCCGGGACCGGTTCGGGTTCTTCGGCCGCACCGTGGAACGCACCGACGGCTGGGACAGCGGCTGGTGGCGCTACCGGGTCCCGGGCCTGGGCGACGTGGACTGGCGCCGGCTGGTGGACACCTTCTACGAGGGCGGCTTCACAGGGGTGCTCTCCGTCGAGCACGAGGACCCCGTGTGGAGCGGCGACGTGGAGCGGGTCACCCGCGGCCTGGAGATCGCCCACCGCACGCTGCGCCCGCTGATCGTCGGGTGACGCCCGTCCCCCGCGGCGGCCCGGCCGGCCCCATCGCTTTCCCGTACTCGCACCCGCACCCGCATTCGCCGCTGTACTTCTTGGAGGCATCGCTTCGATGGCCAAACCCTTGAGCATTCAGCTCTACACCCTCCGGGACCAGATCGCCGCCGACCGCGACGGCACGCTGGCCCGGCTCGCCGAGATCGGCTACCGCTCCGTGGAGACGTACGACCCGACCGCCGACCCGGCCGGTTTCCGCAAGCTCGCCGACGACTTGGGGCTCGGCGTGTCCAGCACCCACGCGTACGCGCTGTTCGACAAGGACGCGGGCGAGGTCTTCGACGCGGTCGCCACCGTCGGCACCGACCTGGCGATCATCCCGGGCGGCATCGGCCACGACGAGTTCACCACCGCCGACGGGCTGCACCGGACCGCGGACCTGCTCAACGGCTTCGCCGCCAAGGCCGCCGAGCGCGGCATCCGGATCGGCTACCACAACCACTGGTGGGAGATCGAGCCGCGGTTCGAGGGCCGCACCGCGCTGGAGGTGCTGGCGGACGAGCTGGCGCCCGAGGTGTTCCTGGAGGTCGACACGTACTGGGCGCAGGTCGGCGGCGCCGATGTGCCGGCGCTGCTGGGCGCGTTGGGCGACCGGGTGCTGTCCCTGCACGTCAAGGACGGCCCGGGGGTGAAGGAGCAGCCGCACACCGCGGTCGGCAAGGGCGTGATCGATGTGCCGGCGATCCTGGCGGCGGCGCCGCAAGCGCAGCGGATCGTGGAGCTGGACGAGTGCGCCACGGACATCTTCGAGGCCGTCGCGGAGAGCCGCGCCTACCTGACGGCGCTGGAGGAGGGGCTTTCATGACCAGCGGTTCGGGTTCCGGGCCGGTCGGCGTCGCGCTGGTCGGTGCGGGGGTGATCAGCACGCAGTACCTCACGGCGCTGTCCACGTTCCCGGATGTCCGGGTGCTGGCCGTCGCGGACCTGGACGTGGCGCGGGCCCGGGTCCAGGCGGAGGCGCACGGGGTCCCGCACGCGGGTGACGTGGCGTCGGCGCTGGCGATCCCCGAGGTGGAGATCGTGATCAACCTGACGATCCCGGCGGCGCACGCCGAGATCGCCTCGGCCGCGCTGGAGGCCGGCAAGCACGTCTACGGCGAGAAGCCGCTGGCGCTGGCGCCGTCCGACGGGGCGAAGATCCTCGCGCAGGCGCAGTCGCGCGGCCTGCGGGTGGGCAGCGCACCGGACACGTTCCTGGGCGCGGGCCTGCAGTCGGCGGCCCGTGCGCTCGCCTCCGGGCTGATCGGTGAGCCGGTCGGCGCGGTCGCGGTGACGCAGGGGCCGGGCCCCGAGAGCTGGCACCCGAGCCCGGAGTTCCTCTTCCAGTACGGTGCCGGGCCGCTGTTCGACATCGGTCCGTACTATCTGACCGCGTTGGTGGCGCTGTTCGGGCCGGTGGAGCGGGTCGCGGCGAGCGCGCGGCAGGCGCGCGCCCACCGGGTGATCGGTTCGGGGCCGAAGGCGGGCACCGAGTTCGCGGTGGAAGTGCCCACGCATGTGCAAGCGTTGCTGGACTTCGCGTCGGGCCCGAGCACGTCGGCGACGTTCAGCTTCGACTCGTCGGTGCCGCGGCGGATGATCGAGATCACCGGCACCGAGGGCACATTGTCGCTGCCGGACCCGAACACGTTCGAAGGGCCGCTCCAGGTGCGGGCGTTCGGCGACGACGAGGAGTGGCGGGACCTGCCGGTGGCGGGGACGACCGCGGGCCGGGGCATCGGCGTGCTGGACATGGCGCGCGGCATCCGGACCGGCGAGCCGCACCGAGCGTCGGGCGAACTGGCGCAGCACGTACTTGAGTTGATGGCCACGGTGACGGATTCCGCGGAGCGGCACGGCTTCGTGGAACTCGAATCCCGCGCTCCGGAAGTGGCGACGCTTCCGGAGGATTGGGACCCGGTGGCGGCGACGTTGACCTGACCTGCGTCGCCGCCACCGCGGCAAGCCCGGGGAACCGCGTCCCGGTTGCCTGGCCGACCCACCCGTGGGGGGATGGGTCGGTCAGGCTTTTTGCGTTCCGCGCAGCGCCGGGCGGCGGTGCGGGCGGGGCGAGGAGGTCGGCTCCGGGTGGCGCGGTCGGCGGCTGTGGCGCGGTCGACAACTGCGGCGAGGGTCAGGAGTTGACGACGTTCGCCGAGAGCAGGCCGATGATCAGCAGACCGATCACGACCCGGTAGATCACGAAGGAGTTGAAGGAGTGCCGGGCGACGAACTTCAGCAGCCAGGCGATGGAGGCGTAGGCGACCACGAAGGAGACGAGGGTGCCGACGGCGAGCGCCGAGGTGCTGACGCCGCCGCTGGTGGCGTCCTTGAGTTCGTACAGCCCGGCGCCGGTGAGCGCGGGCAGGCCGAGGAAGAACGACAGCCGGGTGGCGGCCATCCGGTCCAGGTCCCGGATCAGGGCGGTGGAGATCGTGGCGCCGGAGCGGGAGAAGCCGGGGAAGAGCAGCGCGAGGATCTGCGAGCAGCCGACGATCATCGCGTCCTTCATGGTGACCTGGTCCTCGCCGCGCTTGAACCGGGCCATCTGCTCGGCGGCCCACATCACGGCGCTGCCGAAGATCAGCGAGAACGCCACCACCCACAGGGAGCCGAGCGGGCCGTCGATGAGCGGCTTGGCGGCGAGTCCGACGATGACGATGGGGATAGTGGAGTAGATCACCCACCAGGTGAACTTGTAGTCGTGGTTGTCGCGCTCCGTGCGGTTGGTCAGACCGCGCACCCAGGCGGTCACGAACCGCGCGATGTCCTTGAAGAAGTAGACGAAGACCGCGGCGATGGCGCCGACTTGGATCACCGCGGTGAAACCGACCACCGCGCTGTCGTCGACGGGGATCTTCATCAGGCCCTCAACCAGCTTGAGGTGGCCGGTGGAGGAGACCGGCAGGAACTCGGTCAGTCCTTCCACGATGCCGAGAATGGCGGCCTGGCCGAGGCCGATGGCGCTCATGGGTGGTTTCCGTCCCCTGCTCTTCTGGTCTTCCGGGAGTGAGGACGGACCGGGCACGCCCGTGGCATGCCCGGTCCGTCCCGACTTGACTACATTTGTGTAGACGTCCGGTCGGACTCTAGAGGATCGGCGGCCTCGGTACGACGTCGGGGCAGCGCCTCCACGGCGTACCGTACCGGAGCCATCGGCCGCAAAGTGCGAGGTCACAGGCCGTTTCCCCGGACTTCACCGGCCGTTCGGCGCCAGGTCGCTTCCGCAGGTTCGGGGCCTTTGGCGCCGACCGTCGCGGGTCGGTCGTCAGCAGGCGCCCTCGTCCTGCCACACGCCCCACTCGCCGGTGGTGCCGGGGGTCTCGCCGGTGGTCCACCACTGGGCGAGCCAGGTGTGGCCGTCGTACGAGACCTTGTCGCCGCCGACGTAGACCGCGGACGAGGACCAGGCCGCCGCGGTGCAGCCGCCGCCGGTGCTGCCGCCGGTGACGGTCAGGGTGTAGGCCGCGGTGTGGGTGGTGCTGCCGGCGGTGCCGGTGACGGTCAGGGTGTAGGTGCCCGACTGCGCCGCGGTGGTGGTGGCCACCGACAAGGTGACGCTGCCGCCGGCGGTGACCGAGCCCGGGCTGACCGACGCGGTGACGCCGGCCGGTGCGCCGCTGACGCTCAGCGCGACGGACTGCGCGGACCCGGCCGAGACCGCGGTCTGCACCGTGGAGGCGGCCGAGGAACCGGCGGCGACGGAGCCGGCCGACGGGGTCAGCGCCACCGAGAAGTCGTTCGTGGGTGGCGGGGTGGTGGTGCCGCCGCCGGTGAACGGCTCGAAGGTGTGGCTGAACTGCCAGGTGCTCTGCGAGACACCGGAGCAGGTGTCCGAGCCGCCCTGGCCGGGGCAGCCGCCGTTGTCACGCTGGAGCGCCCAGAACGACAGGGTGTTGATGCCCTTGCCGACCGCCCAGTTGTAGACGGTGGTGGCGTTGTCGGTGGTGAAGGTCTCGGCGGCGCCGAAGTCGTCGATGCCGGGCATCTCGGTGATGCCGATCATGGCCCACAACTGCGCGTCGGTCTTCGACGGGTACAGCTTCGCGAGCTGGTCGTGCAGGCCCTGCGCGGCCGTCTCGGTGTCGGTGGCCATGTTGTGCGTGGCACCGTCGTAGTAGTCGAACGTCATCAGGTTCACGACGTCGAGGTTCACACCGTTGGAGACCGCGTTCTTGAGCACCGGGAGGCCGGAGCCGTCGCCCGCGGTGCCGGTGGTCAGACCCTGGGTGGTGGTCGGCAGGGTGTAGGAGAACTGCACGGTACGGCCGTTGCCCGCCGCCCAGTCCTGCACCATCTTGACGGCCTTGTTGCGGCGGTCGATGCCGGCCGCGTTGGTCAGCGAGTTGTCCTCGGTGTCGAGATCGATCCGGCTGACGTTGTAGGTGGTGATGACCTTCTCGTACGCGGCGGCGATGGAGCTGACGTCGGTACAGCTGTCGGCTATCTCGGTGCCGGTGTCGTCGGCGGTGTAGCCGCCGAAGGACGGGATGACGTCGCCGCCGGCCGCCTGGATGCTGCTGATGTCGCTGCCGAAGCTGGAGGAGGCGATCGGCATGGAGGTGTCGCCGTTCCAGTACGGCGTGCAGGAGCCGACCGAGGGCGTCTGGATGAACGCCATCGTCAGGTACTTGTTGCCGGAGGAGGTGGCCAGCCCGGAGAGACTGTCGCCGTTGTACGCCTCGAAGTAGGGGGCGAAGACGTGGCTGGGCAGTGCGGTGGCGGCGGTGGCCTGCGGGGCGGCGGCGTGCGCGCCGCCGGCGCCGGTCAACGCCAGGCCGGCCGCGGCCGCGGTGGCGGCGAGGCCGGTGAGCAGGGCGCGGAGTGGTCTGCGAACGGGTCCGGTCATGGACCGCGCTCCCTTCGGTGTGGGGGTCCCAGCACAGCGGAGCATGCTGGTCTGGACCAATGCTGACCCATACTGTTTGGTCTGGACCACCCAACTGTCAAGAGCCCTTACAAATAACGCGGTTGACCGGTCCCGGTTCACAGCCGGCCGCCCGGCGCGGGCCGCCAGGCCCCCACCGCAAGGCCCCGCACCACTCCGGGGGGCCGCCCGCGC
This sequence comes from Streptomyces sp. NH27, assembly GCF_056859195.1. Taxonomy (NCBI): domain Bacteria; kingdom Bacillati; phylum Actinomycetota; class Actinomycetes; order Kitasatosporales; family Streptomycetaceae; genus Streptomyces; species Streptomyces sp. NH27. Next base: position 8,253 of record NZ_JACEGK010000102.1, on the reverse strand, counting down.
CCCGGTCCGAGCAGGCCGACCCGGGTATGCCGAAGGCCGCCGCCGCGCCCGCAAAAGGAGCACACGACGGCGGCCTCCGACGGCTCGCCTCAGCTCACCTCGGCTCGCCTCAGTGCATGCGACCGAGCAGCGCGAGCGCGGGGACGAACCGGGCCGCGTCCACGGTGCCGACGCCGGTGGCCATGTCGTAGCCCTTCACCGCGGTGTAACCGGTCACGCCGTCATAGGAGTTGTTCGTGCCGTCCTTGACGTCGACCACCCCGCCGAACGCGCCGTTGCCCTTGGCGAGGGCGTACAGCGCGGTGTGGATGTCGCCGATCCGGTGCCCGGCGACCTGGTCGGCGAGCGCCACGATGCCGGAGAAGAGCGGACTGGCCTCGCTGGTGCCGCCGTAGACGTCCCAGCCGACGGCCGTCGGGTCGTAGCTGGAGTACACCCAGGCACCGCCGTCGACGGCCGCGGACATCGAGATGTCGGGGGTACCGCGCTGCGCGCCGACGACGTTCCGCACGCCGTTCTGGTACGACGGCCGGGCGAAGACGTGCGACTGACCGCCGCCGCCCGCGCCGTAGTCGTTGTACACGCTCTCCGGCGCGGTGCGGTTGCCGGCCTGGTCCAGGTGGAGCTGGGTGCCGCCGATGGAGGTGACCAGCGGGTCGGAGGACGGCCAGGAGTTCACCTGGTACGGGTAGTTGGAGTTGCCGTCCTCGGTCGAGTCGGTGGCGCCACCGTCACCGGACGAGCCGAGCACCGTGACGCCGTGCTGCGCCGCGTCCTTGAAGGCGTAGCGCAGGTTCTGGATGCTGGAGAAGTCGCCCTTGTCGAAGCCCGGGAAGGTGTTCTCGGTGGCCCCGAAGCTCTGGGTGATGACGTCGCCGACGCCCTGGTCGATCAGCGCCTTCTCGCCGTTCATCATCTCGGGCAGGCCGGTGACGCCCTCGGTCTCGGCGACGCCGGTCTCCAGCAGCACGATGTGCGCGGCCGGGGCGATCGCGTGCGCCATCTCCACGTCGAGCGTGCTCTCGCCGGCCCAGCCGGTGTGGTCGGGGTTGGTCGGGTCGAAGGGCGGTACGTCGCCCCACTTGACGACCTGCACGTTGGTACTGGGCATCCCGAACTGCTTGCTGTAGACGTCCAGGTCGTGCTGGATCGTCGGCGAGCCGAACGAGTCGACGATCACGATGGTCCGGCCCTTGCCCGTCACACCCGCGCGGTAGAGCGGGTTGAGGTCGTACGCCTGCCGGTACTGCGTGGGCGTGTAGCAGTTGATGCCCCACTGGGCCTGACACTGCGCGATGGTCAGCGGACTGCCCGTCCCCTTGACCAGCTCATGTCCGACGACGGCGGGCACCGGCCGCACAGCGGGCGCGGCATGGCCGGCCGCCGCCGTCGCCGCACCGGTGAGCGGGGCCGCCATCAAAGCGGCAGCGGTCAGGACGGTGGCTCCTGCCGCGGCGACCACGGCGCGCGGCCGCGGGCGAGGTGTGCGCATGGACTCTCCTTGCGTGGAGGGCTCTTCTGGCATGGGGTGCGGCCGCCACGGAGACGGCCGCGGTGGTCACACCGATAGATCATGCCCAGGACAAGGGAGTTCGCCGTTTGCCGTCCATCGTTTTACCCGAACGGCCGATAATTTTACGATGCCATGACCATGCCACGTTTGCCGACGTAACGTCAGGCTCACTACTGCGCAGCCGTAACAGGGGCGGGAGATGCGTGAACACCCCCACCGGCACGTGGCCGGCCGCGAGCCGCCACCACAACGGCGAGCCCCCGCACGGGCGCTGAGGCACTCCCGCCGGCAACGCCAGGGGGACGACTGCGCGCCCGGCCCCGACGAACCGTCCGGCCCATCGCACCCGTCCGCCCACGAGCACCCCGGCCGAGCCGCGTCGCAGGGGCGCTCCTTCAGGACACGATGTCCTTCGTACGGAAGCCGCGGAACGCGAGCGCGGTGAGCACCACCGCGTACGACACCGAGATCGACGTGCCCTCGATCATGCCGGTCCACTCGGTGGTCGGCTGCATCGCGTCGAGCCAGGCGAACTGCCAGTGCGCGGGCAGGATGTCGCGCCACCGGTGCAGCGCGGTCACCGCGTCCAGCACGTTGCCGACGATGGTCAGGCCGACCGCGCCGCCCACCGCGCCCAACGGCGCGTCGGTGACCGTGGACAGCCAGAACGCCAGCGCCGCGGTGACCAGCTGGCCGACGAAGATGTACCCGACCGCGATCGCCAGCCGCGCCACCGCGCTGCCCGACGGCACCGCGCCGCCGGTGGGAAGTTCGAGGTCACCCCAGCCGTACGCCACCGTACCCGCCACGAGCGCCACCAGTGGCAGCAGCACCAGCGCGACCGCACTGAAGCCGAGCGCGACGGTGAGCTTCACCGCGAGCAGCCGGGCTCGCGGCACCGGCGCGGCCAGCAGGTAGCGCAGGCTCGACCAGCCCGCCTCGGACGCGACCGTGTCGCCGCAGAACAGCGCGATCGGCACCACCAGTACGAAGCCCGCCGACACGAACAGGCAGGTCGCCGCGAAGTTCGCGCCGGAGGACGTGGCCGTGTCGATCAGGGTGGGACCGTTGTTGCCGTCGCTCGGGGTGCCGCCGATCGCGAACGCGGCCATCAGCACGAACGGCAGCAGCGCGAGCAGGGCGCCGACCACCAGCGTGCGGCGCCTGCGCAACTGGCGGCGGGCCTCCACCCGCAGCCGCAGCGTACGGCCGGGGCGGTAGCCGGGCGCGGTGACGGCGCCGGACGCCGCGGGGTCGTCGGGCGGCTCCGGCAGGTCGGGTACGGGTGCGGCGGGCGCGGTGCTCATGCCGAGCCTCCGATCAGGGTCAGGAAGGCGTCCTCCAGGCGGCGATGCGGGCCGACCTGCGCCACCGGCACGCCGAGCCGGACCAGTTCGGCGACCAGGTCGACCGCCCTCGCCCCGTCCTCGATGACGACGAGCAGCCCGCCCTCGGCAGGCACGGCGCTGGCCACCGCGGGCAGGGCGGCCACCTTGTCCACCAGGTCCTGAGTCAACTCGCCCGCCACACCGACCAGTACGGTGTCGGTCGAGCCGACGATGTCCGCCACCGGGCCGGAGGTGATCAGCCGCCCGCGGTCCATGACCACCAGGTGCGTACAGGTCTGCTCGACCTCCGCCAGCAGATGGCTGGAGACGATGACGGTCCGGCCGGTGGCGGCGTAGCGGATCATCACCTCGCGCATCTCGCGGATCTGCGGCGGGTCGAGGCCGTTGGTGGGCTCGTCCAGGATCAGCAGGTCCGGCAGGCCGAGCATGGCCTGCGCGATCGCCAGCCGCTGCCGCATGCCCTGGGAGTACGTCCGCACCGCGCGCTGGAGCGCGTCGCCGAGCCCGGCGACCTGCAACGCCTCGGCGAGGTGGGCGTCTTCAGCCGGACGGCCGGTCGCTTGCCAGTACAGATCGAGGTTCTGACGGCCGGTCAGATGTGGCAGGAACCCGGCGCCCTCCACGAAGGCGCCGACCCGGGAGAGCACCGGCGCGCCCGGCCGCACCGCCTCCCCGAACACCCTGATCTCGCCCTCGTCCGGGCGGATCAGGCCCATCAGCATCCGCAGCGTGGTGGTCTTCCCCGCGCCGTTCGGCCCGAGCAGGCCGAGCACCTGGCCCGGCTCGACCTGGAAGGTCAACTCCCTTACCGCGTAACGGTCCGCGGACTTCGCATACCGCTTGCTCAGCCCGCTGATCCGCAACGGGACGGCGGCCAGCGCCGGGTCGGCCGGGCGGGGGCGGACCCGGCGCCGGCCGGTGACCAGCAGCGCCACCGCGACCACCACCGCGACCGGCGGCAGCACCCAGGTCCACCACGGCAGCGCGTTCGCTTCGGCGCCGAGCGCACTGTCAATGGGGACGGTGACGGCGGAGTCGGCCAGCGCGACGGTGTAGGTCGCGGGCGCGGCGGGCGTCGCGTAGCCGAGGTCGGTGCTGGCCAGCACCACGGCCATCCGGTGTCCGGCCGCGAACTCGTGGTCGACCGCCGGGAGTTCGACCCGTACGGTGCGGCCCGACGGCGAACCGGCCACCCGTACCGGCGTGGCCAGGCCGGCCGGCAGGGTCTGCTTGCCGTTCGGGCCGACGTCGTACAGCTTGGCGAACAGCACCGCCTCGGGGGCGGTGGTGGCCACCTTGACGGTGAGGGTCGGGGCGCCGCTGAGGGTGGTCGCCCGGCGCAGCGGCGCGGACATGAAGCGGGCCGACTGGCCCGGGAAGTCGACGGCCAAACTCTGCCCGAGCTGGGCGAGTTGGGAGATCGCACCCGATCCCGGCAGCGCGGAGATCGCGGGCGGCGCGCCACCGGCCGGGTTGGCGATCTGCTGCGGCCGGCCGGTCAACGGGACCCGCCGGGTGGTGGTGCCGGCCAGGCCCGGATAGCGGTCCGCGCTCGCGCCGCGCAACACCACGCTGCCGTCGGTCGCGTCGAGGCCGCCGGTGCGGGTGACGCGGAAGCCGGGGCCCGTACTCGCGGCCTTGTCGCCCTTGAGGTAGCGGTCGAACCACGCGGTGACCCGGCCGTCCACCCGGACCTCCTCGGTGTTGCCGCCGTCGTGGCCACCCGCGATCCAGTCGACGTCCGCCGGGGCGCCGTTCGCCTTGATCGCCTCGGCCATGGCGTCGGACTGGGCGAGCGTGAACAGCGAATCGGTCTGCCCCTGCACGATCAGCGTGGGCACCTTGATCCGGTTGCCGACCGCGGACGGGCTCAGCGCGGCGAGTTGCGCCCGGTCGGCCGCGGTGGGCTGCCCGGTCGTGGCGACCCTCTTGTACAGGTCGCAGATCGACGGCTCGAACCGGCCGCAGACGGGGTCGGCAGAGGCGCTGGCCGGCGGGGCCGCGGAAGCAGTGGCCGCGGAAGCGGAAGGCGCGGCCGAATCGCCGGTGGAGGAGGAGCCGGCGGGCGAGCCGGGGTCTTCCGAAGCGGCCGGCGCCGGCGCGTCGGTGAGGGCCGTCGCGGGCCCGCCGCTTGTGGTGGACGGCGGCCGGCCGGTCGAGGCGGCGCTCGACGTCGAACCGCCGGAGAAGAGGATGCCGCCCCACAGCTTCTTGTACACGCCGTCGGGCAGCAGCGCGTCCGCGAGGTTCCAGTACGTCTCGCGGGGCGCGATCGCGTCGATCCGCGGGTCGTAGCCCGCCGCGAGCAGCGAGATCCCGCCGCCGTAGGAGATGCCGGAGACGCCGACCCGCGGATCGCCGGGGGCGTCGAGCTGGACGTCGGGACGGGCGGCCAGCCAGTCGACGAGCCTGCTGACGTCGGCGACCTCGCCGTCCTTCGCGTTGAGCCCGATCCGGCCGCCGGAAGCGCCGAAGCCGCGCGCGGACCAGGTCAGCACCGCGTAGCCGTGCCTGGCCAGCGCCTCGGCCTGGCCGCGCACGTCGTCCTTGCTGCCGCCGAAGCCATGGGCGAGCAGCACCGCGGGCCGGCGCCGGGCGCCGCCGTCGGTGAAGTACGACGTGTCCAGCCGCACTCCCCCGGCACCGGTCAGCATCGCGTCCGTACGGTGCACCGACGCGCTCGCGCCGCCGGCCGTCGCCGTGCCCGTGACGATGCCGCCCACCGCGACGACGGCGAACGCCCCCACCGCCGCGAACCACTTCCGCCCGCGCGGCCACCGAAGATCCATCCCCCGATCCTAGGCGTGACGGGCCCGGACGCCGTGACCGCCCGCCCATGCACCGGATTTTCCCGAGAACCGGAATCCACCCCGCGCCGCCGGGACCGCCGGGACCACCGCGCCGCCGCCGGGGCCGTCAGCGCAGCGGCCGGGGCAGTTCCTCCCGATGGACGATGCCCAGCCGCTGCGTGGCACGGGTGAGCGCCACGTACAGTTCGGTGGTCCCGAACCGCCCCGGCTCCACGACCAGGACATGGTCGAACTCGAGCCCCTTGGCCTCGCGCGGGCCGAGCAGCACCACGGGGCGGGTGAGGTCAGGTTCCTCGCCCGCCGTGATCCCGTCGAGCGGCGCTGCGATCTCCTCGTGCAGCGCGTGCGGCGCGATCACCGCGAGCCGCCCTTCCTCGGGCGTCAACTCGGCGACGGCCCACGCCACTTCGGCGGCCAGATCCGCACCGGCCGCCCGCGTCCACGGCTGCTCGCCGGTGGACCGCACCGACCCGGGCGGCTCGAACGAGGGGTCCTCGGCCCGTACGACCCTGGCTGCCAGCTCCATGATCTCCGCCGGGGTACGGTAGTTGACCCCCAACTTGACGTGCTCGAACCGGTCGCCGACGTACGGTTCGAGGATCTTCTGCCACGAGCCGACGCCCGCCTCCTCGGAGGTCTGCACCGGATCGCCGACCAGGGTCAGCGAGCGGGTCGGCGACCGGCGCATCAGCAACCGCCATGCCATCGGGGACAGTTCCTGCGCCTCGTCCACGATGATGTGCCCGAACGCCCAGGTCCGATCGGCGGCGGCCCGCTCGGCCGCGCTCCTGTGGTCGATCTCCTCTTGCCGCGCGGCCATCCGATCGGCGTCGATGATGTCGTGGGCGGCCAGCACCTCGGACTCCCCGTCCTCGAACTCGTAGGTCTCCGACGCCCGGGACAGCTCCAGCACGCCCTGCGCGTAGTCGACGCGCTGCCGGCGTTCGGCCTCGGCGGCGGCCCGCTCCGCGCTGTCGTCGCTCCCGAGCAGTTCGGCCACCTCGTCGAGGAGCGGCACGTCGGCCGGGGTCCACTCCCGGTCGCCGGGAGTACGGCGGATGGCCTCGGCGTCCTCGTCCGGCAGGTACACCGGCGCGGCCAGGTAGCCGGCGAGGAACGCCTCGGGGGTGAGCTGCGGCCACAGCTCCGCCACGGCCGCGTGCACCTCCTCGCTCGCGGCGACGCCCTTGCCGAGCTGGGCGATGTCGTCGGGGCCGAGGAAGTTGGGGCCGCCGTACGGATCCGCGCCGATACGCTCGGCGAGTTGCGCGGTGAGCGCGTCGATCACGTGGAACGCGAAGTACGGGCGGGCGAGGTTGTGCGGCAGGCGGGTGTCGCGGGCCGCCTGCCGGGCCTCGTAGGCGATCTCCCAGTCCAGGACGAGGTCCCCGTCGTCGTGCCGGATCAGCATCGGCGCCCCCGGCTCGGGCAGCGTCTGGCGGTCGCGAACGGCGAGGGCGAGCGCCTCCGCCATGTCCGCGCCCCCCTTGACGGCGGCCGCGCGCCGGGTGTCGGCGCCGCGGGCGTGCACTCCGGGGAAGAGCTCGGCCTGCGTGGCGAGCATGACCCCGGTCTCGCCGAGGGCGGGGAGCACCTCGCCGATGTAGCGCAGGAAGGCCGGGTTGGGGCCCACGATGAGGACCGCGCGCTTGGCCAGCAACTCGCGGTGCTCGTACAGCAGATAGGCCGCCCGGTGCAGCGCGACCGCCGTCTTGCCCGTACCGGGGCCGCCCTCGACGACGAGCACACCGCGGTGCGGCGCGCGGATGACGTGGTCCTGCTCCGCCTGGATGGTCCGCACGATGTCGCCCATCCGGCCGGTACGCGCGGAGCTGAGCGCGGCGAGCAGCACGGTGTCCCCGCTCGGGTCCTCGAAGCCGCTGCGCTCGCGGTCCCCGAGGTCGAGGATCTCGTCGTGCAGCTCGGTCACCGTGCGCCCGTCGGTGGTGATGTGCCGGCGCCGGCGCAGACCCATGGGCGTATGGCCGGTGGCCAGATAGAACGGCCGGGCGACCGGCGCCCGCCAGTCGATCAGCAGCGGGGTGAGCTCGGTGTCGTCCGCACGAATTCCGATACGGCCGATATGGTGCGCGGCGCCGTCGCGCAGATCAATGCGGCCGAAGCAGAGCGAGCCGTCCACCGCATTCAGGGCGGCCAGCAGACCCGAACGCTCGGTGACGAGCACGTCGCGTTCGAGCCGGGCCTGCCGACCGCTCCCCACCGGGGCCAACGCCTCCTCGACACCTTCCGCGGCGACCTCGCGCAGGGTGCCGACACGGTCGTAGAGCCGGTCGATGAATTCCTGCTCCCGCTGCAATTCGACGCTTTCGCGAGTTGACAAGTTCGCTCCCTGTCGGATATATTGTGCATAGCAGCCCCCGTTGACGGGGCTTTTTCTGTGGGCGCACAGAACCACTCAATATACGTGAGGAAATCCCCGCTCCGCAATTGCGGAGCGGGGATTTCCGTTGACCGGGACGCGCCCCGTCCGGGATGGCCGTCTCCCCCGCGCGCGAGGCCGGCGAACGTGGGGGCTGTCAGCGGGGCGGGATACGGTCGGGGGTGTGGGCAAGGGGTTGAC